>CAIQXC010000383.1 GCA_903875675.1 Akkermansiaceae bacterium | reverse complement strand
GGGGTTGCTGTACCCAAAACTGTAGCCAGTTAGCTGGCGCGAGCAAACACAAATTATCCAAAAGTCCCTATTCCTCCTTATTTAACAAGGGTTCTTGGCGACAGGATGCCGCAAGCAGCCGACAGGATGCCGGCGCTCCCCGGCGCATGACAGCAGCGGATTTGACGGGGAGCGCCGCCATCTTGGCGGCAGCGTTCGGCATCCTGCCGAATGCGTGGATGGAAAGCGCGTGGAGAGAACTGGTCCCGCGCCATGAAATGAGCATCGCTGGAGCGAACGGCTTTCGCTGGAACGCACGGCTTCCTCTGGAACGGCACCTGCGCTTTGGATTGCGACAGGATGTCGCAACCAGCCGGCAGGATGCCGGCGCTCCCCGGCGCATGACAGGAGCGCATTTGTCGGGGAGCGCCGCCATCTTGGCGGCAGCGTTCGGCATCCTGCCGAATGCGTGGATGGAAAGCACGTGGAGAGAACTGGTCCCGCGCCACGAAATGAGCATCGCTGGAGTGCACGGCTTTCGCTGGAACGGCACTTGCGCTTTGGATTGCTACAGGTCCAGGGTGGTTTTCCTATATGGGTGAGTGTATGGTTTTACGGGTGCCTGTCAATTTTCCGATGAATCCTCCAGGGAAAGCGGGGAGTGGCCAAACAACTCGCGCCAATGTTTTCCGGGGGCGATTTGGCAGGTGCTGGGTGCCCATCATCGCCCGGCGCAACTCGACGATACTCAATCCGTGACGACCAATCAGGCATTGTCTTATGAGTATTGAGCCATTAGGTTTCCGGCGGTTAACGTCTGAAAATCAGCCACGCCGGAGGGATTGCATGACCCATTACTTCGATCACAACGCCACCACGCCATTGTCACCGCCAGCCCGTGAGGCATGGCTGGCGGCGCAGGCAGATTTTTGGCAGAATCCGTCCAGTTTGTACCGTGGGGCGGGAGCGGTGAAGCGTCGTCTCGAAGATGCCCGCGAGGCCTTCGGCGAGATTTTCGGTTGTGAGGCGGAACGGATTATTTTTAATTCCGGAGCCACAGAAGGTTGCAACACCGTGCTGGCGCACGAAGCCCGGCAGGCGGCACCGCACGCTCGAATTTGCCTGAGCGCCGTCGAGCATTCCTGCGTAGGCTCGGCCGCCCAAAAATGGTTTGGGGCCACCGGTGTGAGCAAACTTCTGGTTGATTCGTCCGGGCGACTCGACCTTGAGGAGGCACTGCGGGTGATCGGGGAGTCTCGGCCTACGCTGGTATCGGTGATGGCAGCGAACAATGAAACGGGGGTGCTGCAGCCGTGGCGTGAGCTGGCGGAGTTTTGCCGGAGTGAGGGGCTGCGCTTTCACTGTGATGCGGCGCAATGGGTGGGCAAGATGCCGCCGGAGGGCTTGACTGGCTGCGATTGGGTGACGGTTAGCGCGCACAAATTCGGCGGGCCGAAAGGGGTCGGGTTGCTGATCATTCCGGCCGACGTCACACGGCCGCTGGCGCTGCAAGCGGGCGGAGCGCAGGAGTCCGGGCATCGGGGTGGAACCGAGGATTTTCCCGGTATTGCCGCCATGCTCGCCGCCCTGGAAACCCAGGCTTCTGACGGAGATGCAAGGGGGCGGGATGGTTTCGAGGGCGCGCTGATGGCGGCGGTTCCCGGTTCCCGGCTGCTCGGCGCGGAAACCCCGCGTCTTGCCAATACCTCGATGGCAGTGATGCCGCGACACGGGAATCTGAAATGGCTAACCCGGCTCGACGAACGCGGATTTGCCGTTTCGACGGGGTCGGCCTGCACTGCCGGGAGGGGCAATCCTTCGCATACCCTCGCGGCCATGGGATTGGACCCGGATGACATGGGGCGGGTGCTGCGTTTCAGCAGTGGACCCGCGACAACCTCGGACGAGTGGCTAGCCCTCGCTGCGGCGCTGGAAGATTGCTGGAAGGCACTGCAGGGTGGCAACCGCAGCACAACAAAAGTTTCTCTATCCAATCTTTAGTCCCCCCCCGAGCAAACCGAAAATTTGTATCATGACCCAAGACGAAGCTATCCGGCAAATTCAGGAAAACTGCAAAACCATCGCCCTGCAGATGATGAAGATCCATCCGGCGGTGGGTGCCCTGGAGGACGAGCCAACGCAGTCGGCCATCTTAACGGCGGCGCATCGGCTCACCGTCGAACTGGAGGTTATCAAGAAGAAGTTGATTCAATTGCAGAAGCGCGACGATTCGTCCGAGCTTTGATCCGGCGCAATGCGGAGACGGTCCAAATGATTGGATAGAGTCGTTCATGATACCAGAGTTTGGCGAAGTAAAATCCGATCGGGGTGCTGGGAAAACGGGTGCCATGGTCGGTCGCTGCGGTGAGCCATGCGATGCCGCGTTGGAGCACGGCTCCGGCATCGCCGGGGGCTCCGGCGAGTGCATCGAGAGCGAGCGCGGTTTCCTCGATGGAAGAAGGCGAGCACTCGCCGGCTCCCCAGCCTCCGTCGGGATTTTGATGATCTAGCAGCCAGGTTATGCCGCGTCCGGCACCCTCGCGGGGGAAATCCTCCAGCGGCAGCAAGGCACGGAGAACTTGTGTGGTGCCGTAGGTGGGATTGGCCTCGTCTGAGCGGTGCTGGTTTCCGAACCAGAGTGGATGCCAGGAGCCGTCGGTTTGTTGCACGCGTTTTAGATATTCCATGGCGGAGACCGTCTGCCGCCGCACGCGCTGCTGCAAGGGGGGGCTGAGGTCTGGAAGCCAGATCTGCCAGGCGCGCAGGGTGTGAGCGGTGAGATCGGGGCTCGAGCGGTCAAAGGGCAGTGTGCCCCAACCCCGGCAAAATGTCGGAATGCCGCCATCGCGATTCTGAATGTTCAGCAGCCACTCGACGCCTCGCTCCGCAGCGGCGGTGGATTCGGCGCGGGATGCATCGTCGCGCAGCAGGTGCAGCGCGAGCAGCGCCCCAGGCGTGTCGTCCGCATCGGGCACAGCGCCCGGCAGGTCGGACCACGCCCAGCCGCCACTCGGAGCATCGGTATAGAGGTGGCGCTCATGATACTGCTGATCGAGTAGCCAGCGACGGATCTTGCCCCGGCGCAATGGATCGAGCCCGGAAAAATTCCCAAGTGCTTTGATCGCCAGGGTTGTCGTCCAAGTCGCAAGGTTGGTATCGATGGGCCACGAGCCGTCGGGTCGCATCGAGCGCTGCAGGAAGCCGACCGAGCGAGCCACCACCGGGTGCTGCGCCTGGCCGGCAGAGGCCAGCGCCATCGTGACGAAGCTTGTTAGCGGGGTGGCCTCCAGAAAGCCGCCGTTTGGCGGTTGGATCCGGTCGAGGAGGGCAGACACCCTGGGCCAGAGGGCTTTGCGATAGCGACTGGCAGGAAATCGTGGCGGGACGTGAACGAAGCGGGCGTAGCCGATGGCGATCAGTGCTGGCAAGGCGTAGCTGACGACGGGCATCCGCAGGGCACCGAACCAGGATCGAGGAAAGGCGGCGAGTTCGAAGGGCAGCGGCAGGACGCGGCTCCAGTTTTCGTCCTTGGTATTGCCGAGCCGGCCTGCGATTGCACAGGCCATCAGGATGGGAACGGAGAACGTGCGATCCCTGCCGTAGCGGGCAACCACTGCAGCCGCGATATCGTCCGGCGTGCCGGAGCCGCAGTAGTTGGCGATCCATTGATCGGCCCGGTCCTTGGTGGCACTGTCGCTGGGCACAAGGGCAAGGGCAGCGCGGCAGAGCAGGGTTGTTGAGATGTTCGAAAACGAATCGGTGGTATCACCCCAGCCGCCGTTCGGGTTCTGGTGTTGCTGCAGCCACGCTGCACCGGCGGTGATGTATTCCGCGTGGGCTCCGGCAGCCACGGAGTGAAGCGCGATGACGGCGGTGGCGGTGGAAAGCGCGGAGGACGAGAGTTTTCCCTCCCAGTGGGAATCATCCACCAACTCCGCGAACAGGGCGGCTTGGGCGTTAGTTAGGAAGCGGTCGAAGTTGGCAATCACTGGGCTGCGGGGTGTTACAATGCCAAGTGGCCCAGCGCGAGCAGCCCGTAATAGGTGTATTCCAAGTCCAGGATATCGTCGTCCCAGTGGCCGTGGAAACCGCCTTCTGCCGTCCAGAGTGTGTCAACGAAGTCGAGGCACGAGTCCTTGATGACGGCAAAGTCGGTTTGCAGACCGTCGAGGGCGTGGAGCGCAACCGCAGTGTTCAGGAGATCGGGCAGAGGACCTCCAGGAAACGGGACGAATCCGCCGGAAGGTGGGTGAAACGCGCTGAGAAGGAAATCGGAGGTTGTGGAGGGGATTGGCAGCCGCAGGTTTTTAGAAATGGCGACTGCGGCCGCCGTGGCGGGTACGTTGGAGACTGGAAATGAGGAATCATTGGCCCATCCGCCGTCGGGTTGGTAGAGGCTCCGCAAACAATCTGCGATGCCACCCGGATGTGGCGGCTGCCGACCGTGATCGGCATTCGCCCCATACGCGAGAAAGCAGGCATAAGACGAGCCCGCCGCCGCCGCCGGTTGCTGGTTGTAGCCGCCATCCGGCGAACGAAAACTCTCTAACCGGCCAAGCGCCGCGTCAATGGCCGCTTGCCCCACTTTTCCAGGAATAGCGGAAAACAAGCGGGCCAGGCAGGCCGCATGGACGAAATCCAGCTGCGCCGGATCGTGCGGAAGCAGATAGCCTGCCAGGTTTGCGGGGACCTCCAAGCGCAGCGCCGTAAGCGCATCAACCCCGAATGACGTGTAGTAAAGATCCGACCGGCCGGAACGATCGCGAAAGCCGCCGTCGGGATTCTGTTGTGAGCAGACGAACGATGCGACCAGGTCGGCCGCTGGCCCGAGCATTCCTGGCCCTAGCCGTGCCACCTGGAGCATTTCGAGGCGCAGGGACATTTTTCTAACTGGCAGCTAATTCTGCGAAGCTGGCCCGGTCCGGTTGATCCTGGATCTTGCCGTGTTGTTCCTCGAATTCGTGGCACCAGCCCTTGATGACCAAATCGTTGAAAATTTTGCCGATAACCCTCCGCAGCAGGCCTTTGAGGGTGGCGTTATCGAGGTCTCCCAAGGCCTTAATCGCCTGATCCTTGTAGCTTTCAAGGAGCAGCAGGCACTTTTCGTCGGCTTTCACGGCGTGCACGAGATGGCGGATTTGGTCCGAGGTGTCGGTAGCGAGTGGCTCATGATGCCACAGCGACTCCAGCAGTGCCCTGCCGTCACCGCGAGCCCGCTCGTGTGCCACCGCTAGCATCACCGAAGGCCGCATCTTCTGCCCTTGGTTCGCACCGGCGTCGGCGGCGAGATCGTTCATGTCGTCGCGGATCTGATAGGCGATTCCCAGGTTTTGGGAGTAAGTGGCGATGACGTCAGCGACGGCCGGGAGCTTACCGGCGTAGCTGGCGCCAAGTTTGAGTGCCACCTCGAAAGCCGGCGCGGTTTTCTGGCGGAAAATTTCAAGCACGCTGGCTGTTTTGAGTAGTGTCGGCTGTTTGGCCCAGATGAGTTCCGCGCCTTGGCCGCGACACAATTCGCGCTGGCCGTGGGCAGCGACTAACAACATTTCGACTTTGTGAGCGGCGTCGGCGTTGCATTCCCCGAGCAGCCTGTAGCCCTCGCCGATGAGAAGATCGCCCGCATTGAGTGCCACCGCAATGCCCTCCCGCGCATGCAAAGTCGGTTGATCGTAGCGTCCGTCGTCGTCGTCCTCGATGTCATCGTGGATGAGTGAGGCCTTGTGGAAGCACTCAACTGCGACAGCGACTTTTTTCAGGTCCTCGGGGATGGGTTCGCCGCGATCGTCGCGCAGGGCTTGGAACGCGGCGACGGTGAGGAACGGGCGCCAGCGTTTGCCGGCGAGGGCCAGCCAGTCACGGGCGATTTCCTCTTGGCGGCCTGCGGGCGGCCCCATGATTATCGCCAGTGAGTCGGCGGAGAACCACTCGGCCACGTCGTCGTGGAGGGCGTTGAGATTGAGGCGGCGGGTTTTATCGTCGGAGCTCAGATGGATATAGTCCCAGACCCAGTCGATATCGACGGTGGTATTGATGCAATCGTCTTGGAGCAGTGGCACCGCGATGGAGGGAATGGCCGCTGCCTCGACGTAAGGGAAGGTGCGCTCAAGAACAGACAGGCAGGAAATGCCGACGATTGCCTCGATTTTACCGGTCTGGATCAGTGACATCACCACTGCCGAGCCCTCGGCGACGAGCACCGCGTAACCGAGTCGCTCGGCCTCGTTCTGGAAATCCTGGATGGTGCAGAGGCCGCACTGTTTGCACAACAAGCCGAGTTCATCAAAGGGAGCCGGGCACTTATCCTCGACGCGCAGGCACTTCGGCATGAGCAGTAAGCGGCGCTCGTAGGGGATGCTGGCCAGAGTCTCGCTCCACATCTCGTTGTTGAGGCAGACGGCCGTGTAGTGGAGGTAGGTTTCCTCGATGTTTGCCTCTTCGAGGATCCGGCGGGCATGCACCTCCAGCACTTCCAAGGGCATCGGCGGCACCGGCTTTTCGCGTTCGATGTAGGCGCGAATATGGGCTCTGACGGAGTCTCGGGCAGGTTTCGTCTGAGGTATGTTCTTCTTCGGCGGACGAAACCAGGTGGTGGTGGCCGAGATGAGCTTGGGAATGCGGAGGGCTTCGAGATTGAACATGCTTGCAGGAGGGAGGGGCTATTTCGCGGCGTTTGCCGCCAGCGCGGCTTGTGCTTTGGCGGATGCGGCGGCGGCGCGACGCTGGATTTCTTCAGGCGAGGGAAGATTGGTGAGATCAATTTCGGCCAATACTTCGGCCGGGATAAATCCGTCGCGCTGCAGTTTGTCGAGGCAGCGCTTGCGTTCGGCGAGGGCCTTGTCCGCGCTGCGTTCTGTGGAGAAGCGTGACTTCGCTTGATCCGAGCGATTGCGAAGGGTCGAGTAAATGTCGCCGCCTAGCAGCGACGAGACATTGACTTTCATCTTTTCGCGGGACAGGTCGCTTGCATTGACCGGCTCGCCGTTGATCGGACTGCCAGAGTATTTTGGGAACATGATGGCAACTTCCGGGCAGACCCGGGAACATGCCGGGCAGTTGGTTTTGCAGTTCTCCTGGTTGCGGACCTGAATGAGGGAGTTCTCATCAACGTTGTAAACATCGAATAAGCAGAAGCTGAGGCACTGCATGCAGTTGGTGCAGCGGTCGTAGTCAATCACCGGAAACCATGGCTTCCAGGATCGCGTTGCCGTTGTGGAGGCCCCGGCGGCGGGCGGCGTGTTTCCGGTGTGCCTGGCCCGGTAGCTGTCGGCGGAGACCGTGACGGCATTTCCGGAATCGAGGAGGGTGGCAATCTCAGAGGCGATGGCGGGCATGGTTGGCTTGGTGTCAAGAAGCTGATGGGCTTTCGTGCATGTTGACGATTTCAGCGGTAGGCGGCAACGGGCACCCCGCCTGGGTGAAAAGCCCCTTCACGGCGCGGGGGTGGCAGGCGATGATCCGCAGATCGTCCCGGCGCGCCAGTTCGGCGAGACGGGGATCGCGGGTGGCGGCCATCTCACAAAGATCGGGGACGGCCTCAAACTCTTCGCCCGAGGCGCAGAGTTGTTCAAGCCGGGCATTCTTCACCGGTCCCGAAATGACCTGGGCGTAGGCGCAGCGGCAGTAGAGGGTGTGCGACATCCGTTGGCTATACTTTGGGTTTTGAGGCTTCTTCAGCAAGCTTTGCATAGGCCCCGAAGTCATTGAAAAAATACTTCTTCGCCAACCAGTACATCCAGTTCTTCTCCGGAATCTCCTGGCCCGGAAGATGCTGGCTGCTGCGCGGCTCCATGCTGTCAAGCTCGGCCATGGCGGTCTGGCGGATCGTGGTGTCGATCGCACCGTGCTTTTCAGCAAGCGCCTTCACCAGATCGGGCCGCTCCAGCACAATGCAGCCGCGGGTGTGGCACGCCGCAGTCTCGCGGAAATCACGGAGGAAGGCCGATGAAGTCATCGTTTCGTAAATGCCACGCTTGTCGTCGATCCGGTCCCTTGCAAACTGGATGATCGGACAGGGCTCGATCGCCCCTCCCGGTGATACGTGGTGACTGATGCCCGTCGCCATCGGACAGAGCGCCTGCCCACGATGGTCATGGTACGCGTCGATCAGCGCTATAGGCAGCTTGGATCGCATCTCTACCACAAAACGCCGCGTCCGGAGCGTCTGCTCAGGCGTCAGCGCAAGCTCAGGATGAATCTTAGGCCCGACCGGTCGGTATGTATGGTACCATGCGTAGTGGACGCCACGGGCGATGAGTGAGCGCAGCCAGGATTCGGTGAGCAGGTCATCGATGTTGGTTTGGCAGAGGCTGGTGGCGACGCCGGTGAGGAGTTTTTGTTGGAGGCAGTGGTCGAGACCGCGCAGTGTGTGGGAGAGCACGTTCGGTTTGCCGCGGCGTTCGTCGCTGACAACCTCTGAGCCCTCGATGCTGACGAGCGGGGAGGCATTGCCGAGTGCGCGGAGTTGCTTGGCTTTTTTTTCGGTGATGAGCTGGCCGTTGGTAAAAATCTGGAAGGCGCAATCCGGGTGTTGGGCGAGGAAGTCGAAGAGTTCGTCGTGCATGAACGGTTCGCCGCCGAGGATGCCGAAGAACGAGTTGCCATGAGCCTTGGCCTCGTTGACCACGCGGTTGAGCTGGTTAAAATCGATTTTGGTTTCGGGTTTATCGACATCGACCCAGCACCCCTGGCAGCGGAGGTTGCAGGAGTTGATGATAGAAAGGTAAAGGAACGGGGGAAAAAAGACACCCTTGCGGAGGCGTTTTTTATGAAGATAGACGGACCGCATGCCTTTGACGCCGAAGTTCCATGAGAACTTAAGCAGGTGCCTTTTGTCGGTGCTGGTGAGGAGATGAGCGGCGTATTGAGCGATCATGATGTAACAGGCTAGCGGAGAATATCAGGTTTTCAGGTTTGCAATCCGTCTTCCTCATGCGCCTGCATGCGGCCGATGGTTTGTTGAAGCCATTCAACGTAGCCCATGACGTCGAAACTTTCATTTTCCGGCTCGCCGCGCACGGCATAAAGCCAGCCGTCGCGGTAGGGATCGGAGCGGACGATGCAGGCGTCACTGTCAAGGATCGGGTTTTTTCCTGCAAACGTCCCCGTCATCACTGAAAACACGTCGCTGGTGGCCTTGAAGCCTTCAACCCAGCCAATCTCTTGCCCCGGACAGATCCCATCACCCGGCTTGACGCTGAACTCGGCCTCCACGAGCTCGCCAAGCATGCGGGTCGCAAATTTTGTGAATCCAACCCGCCACTCGCCCGCCGCGTCCGCTACCGGTGCCATCCAATAATGCGACCTGGAGTAGCGGTAGGAGGCGGGCAAGCGGGCAGCGAAGCGGGCGTGTTTGAAGTTGACGAAATCCATGCTGAGAACCGGCGTAACCTAGGAGTCAATCCGACCCCGGCAAGGTTTATTTATTTGTAAGTGCATTCTCAGTCGAGCCGTCGCTTGGGCGGAGGGGGCTCGGGCGGCCTCTGGGGGACATTTGGCTGGGCTGGCGGCGGCGGCGGCGGCGGCGGCGGGTTTTCGAGGCGGTTGACCTCGAACTCGTCGAGGGCGACGTCGAAGGTGGTGCCGCCCTCGATTTCCCAGCCGCAGGGCAGGCGCATGGAATCGGCGAGTTCGCGGGCCCGGAGATACGTGGCAAAGGCATCCGGGCGCACCCGGAACATCAACACCGCGCGGGGCAACCAGCGCAAGCGATCACAGATCCGTTGCCATTCGCTATTGGCTGCCAGAGGGTCGGTAATGGTCACTCCGCCCTGCGCGGGATCCAGGGCGATATGCAATGCCAGTTGGGTTCCGGTGCGGTTGGCCGGCACCGTGATCTTCTGGCCTCGCACGTTCAGGTTGAGCTTGGCAAAATGCTCCACCACCTTGGCCTGATCGTAAATGATGCGGGTTTTTCCGCGTTTGAGCTTGATCGTCTGTTGGATGAATTTCGCGCTTTGCTGATGGAATTCATCCATCACCATTTTTTTCGCGGAAATGGGGTCGAGCAAATGGATTTGGTTGCCTATCACATAGGCATAATAGATCTCGGCGCTGGTGGGAATGTCGCGAGCCTCCGGCATTCTAACAATTTTACGGAGGGGGGCCTTGACCAGCGGTGTTTTTTCCAACAACTCGTTGAGGCGCTTGTGCTCGGCCGCCAATTGCTGGGCTTCGGTGGTTTTTGCCTTGAGTTCGGCTTCGCTCTTGGCCACCTCGGCGCGCAAGGCATCAAGATCAACGGGCGGGAGAGGCTTGTTTTTGACGGCGAGTTCGAGGCTGGCGAGTTCCGCCAACATATCGGTGTTTAGTTTTGGATCACTGTGGGGGTCGCGCTTGACGACCGCGAGCTCACTGCGCACAGCCTCTCTTGCGGCGTTGGCCTGCTCGAGTTGGGTTTGGGCGGCTTGGACTTGTTCGATGGTGACGGGTGGCAACTCGGAGAGAACTTTTCTAACAGCCTTGGCGAGGCTGATGCCGATCATCACCAACACGATGGTTAGAACCCCGACGACATTGGTCATGGTGTCCATGAGTGCGACGAACGGGAGTTCGGCAGCTCCGCCAGATCTGCGTTTGGCCATGGTTGGGGTAGGGAGGTTGTGGGTTATGGGTTGTTGAAGAGTCCGAGGTCGATTTCGCCGGAACCGGGCAGCGGCAGTTTCGAAGTGAGCAGGCCAAAGCGGCTTTCGGCATAGCCCGCCGCCCGATTGTAGTTAGGCCAGCCATCGTCGCGCAACAGGAAAACCAGCGCGGCACCAGGCGTGGCTCGTAGTTTTGTTAGGAACGCGTCAAGAGTGGCGTCGCTGCCGACATTGGCGGCGGGAATGCGGAGTTTCTCGGTTTTGCTTTTATAGACGACGAGCGTGTTGCCGCTCAGTTCGATGAAGAAATACTCGTGATGGGTGGAGAATCCTCCACCGGATGGGCGGATGGCGATGGGAAGGGCACGATTGTCGGGCTTGATGTTGCGCTGCTCCAGTTGCTTTTTGAGTTGCTCGATTTGCGATTGGACTTCTGGCATTTCGCGTTGTTTGGCGAGCACCTGTGCGGCCAAGGCGTCGCGTTGCTTGCGGAGCCGTTCGGCGGTGGCGGTGGCGGCCTCACCGGTCATCTCACTGCGTTTGCGTAGCGCGGTGAGCTGCTGTTCTTTTTCCGACATTTCGGTTTGGACTTGCTTGGAGGCGGCAAGTTGGGCTCGCAGCGCGGCGTCCTCCTGCAGGCATTCCTGGTGAGTTTTGAGCAAGCTCCGGTGTTGCTGGGCCCGTGCGAGGTCTGCGGCGCTGCGCCCGGTCGCCTGTTGGGTTTGAGCGACGCAGAGGACGACGATGATGAGGATGAGCACGCCGATGAGAGAACACAGAATATCCAGAAACGGGATCAACATGACCTCGTCGCGGTTGCCTTCTCGCCTCTTTGCCATGTTCGCTGCAGTGGGGAAAAATGACTTCCGATGTTATGCGCCACCGCGGCGGAACCAGCGGCGCTTGGGGGGCGGTGGCCCGATGACGATTTGTTTGGTGCCGAGTTGTTTGAGCACTTCGTTGAGGCTGTTGATGCCGCTGGCCAGCCCGGCAAGATAGTTGGATACCTCGACCATGGACTCCTTGATCGACTCTTGGGACTGCTCGCGCATGGCACGGGTCTTAGTGACGAATTCGTCAGTGACGGATTGTTGGAAGGCGGCCATCCGGCCGTCCAGACGGGTGGCGTATTCATTCATCCCGCGCGACAATTCATTCAAATCGCTCAGAAATGCCGCCTGGCCGCCGGCAAGGGCCGCCACCACTGCATCCGCCACCGCCGCTGTATCTCCGCCGCCCGCCCCGCTGCCGTCGTTGAGCCTCAGCATCAGCACCTCATTGCAAAACGCGTCAATCTCATTGAGGTTGTCGTCCTCCTGCTTGGCCAGTGAATTGAGTGGAAAATTCAAAATCATGGCCAGCACCAGGCCTAGCAATGTTGCGTCGAATGCGGTGCCCAGCCCGCTGGTGACATTGTTGATAGAGCTGACGATTTTGCCGACGTCCTCGACGTTGGCGAAGTTCATTCCGCCGATCGCTTGGGAGAGGCCGAGCACCGTGCCGATGAAGCCGAGCAAGGGGATGGCCCACAGAAAGGCCCGCGGCAGGGTGTAGCTGCCGCCGATGCGAGCGCTGTCGATGTCTGACTGATTGGCCATCATTTTGGCGACCTCGGCATTGTTAGCGCGGATCTCAAACAATTCGAGGCCCTTGCGGATGCGGTTGACCATCAGGCTGTCGCGCAATTTTCGCGGCAAGCGGTATACGTGGTCGATGAACTGGGCGACGTTGCTGACGTTGATCTCTTTGCCCAGGCGCACCGGTAACACGTCTAGCAGAAGCGCGCTCTTTTGATGGCGCAGTTTTTTAAATTTAAGATAGAGGATGGCCATGGCCCAACAGAAGAACGTGCAGTTGAGCGAGCTGACCAGCAAATGCTTGAAAAACAGGGCTGCCAGCCACTGGGCCGGCGAGTAGCTATCGACGGGCCGGCTGCCGGGGTTGAAGGGCAGAAGCAGGAAAAACCAGATCAGCACCATGGCGAGGCCAAGGCCGAAGCTGACGAGCATCCTTGGATTTGTCGGGTCGGTTTCCTTCCAACCGCGGCGCTCGACGCTGCGGAACGCGCCCACCGAGCCGCGGCTTGCGGGGGCGTTTGATGCTTGGGGTTGGGAGTCGGCATCGGCTGGCACGTCGCTAGGGATTTGCATACGGGCTCGGCAGCCGGGGCAATGGACGAGTTGGCCGGCCAATTCAGGACCGGCTTTGAGCTGCATGGCACAGCGGGGGCATTGAAAGATCATGGCAAAAGAACAAATGCTTGGGTTCGGTTGAGCTTGGCTCGCAGCTATATCAGCAGCCCCGGGGCTTCCCGTCAACTGCTTCGAGCCACGCTTGATCCGCCATTTCAGGAGAAATTCAGCGCGTCCATATCAAAGACGACGGTCACATCCTCTGGCAGCGAGGTTCGGGCGAGCACCGCCTGGACGTGGCTGGTGAGGGGCCGTGCCCGTGGCGATCGGAGGGTGATTTGGAACCGGAACTGGCCATGAGCGCGGACCAGCGGCGAGGGCAACACCTCGCCCAGCTGAATGCCTTGGGGCAGGTTTTCCTTGAGCCGCAGATGCAACGTCTGAAGCGTGAACTCACCACGCCGCTCATGATTCGAGCGGGCCGTGAGCACCGCGCAGTGCCCGTAAGGCGGAAAGCCGAACTGACGGCGGAACTCAAGCTCCTGCTCGGAAAACCCGTCGAAGTCATGGCGCCGCGCATATTGGATGGACGGCGAATGCGGTGTGAAGGTCTGCACAATCACCTCGCCGGTTAGGTCGCCGCGCCCGGCTCGCCCGGCCACCTGTGTGAGCAATTGAAACGTGCGCTCGCCAGCCCGGAAATCCGGCACGTGCAGCCCGAGGTCGGCATTGAGAATACCCACCAGCGTGACGTTGGGGAAATGCAGCCCCTTGGCGATCATCTGCGTCCCTATCAAAATGTCGAGCTTGTGGGTCTTGAATGCGTGCAGTGTGTCGCGCAGGGCATGGCGGCGGCGCATCGCGTCGGCGTCTATCCGGGCAAATTTCGCCTGTGGCAGAACTTTTGTCAGAAGCTCTTCCACCTTTTGGGTGCCATAGCCTTGGAGTAAAATTGAGGGATCCAGGCAAGCCGGGCACTTGCGCGGCACGATTGCCTGATGGCCGCAGACGTGGCAGATGAGCCGTTCGTCGGTGCGGTGATAGGTGAGGGACACGGCGCAGTGGGGGCACTGGCAGACGTGGCCGCAGGCCGGGCATTGGAGGGAACGGGCGAAGCCGCGGCGGTTGAGGAAGAGGATCGATTGTTCACCTTTGGCGAGGCGCTGTTCGAGGGCGCTGCGCAGTTTGTCTGATAGAATCGCCATGCCGCCTTTGTGCTTGGTGGCCTCCAAGCGCATATCGACGACGCGCACCAGGGGCATCGACTGGCCGTCAGCGCGTTGGTCGAGGCGTAGAAGTGAGTACTTGCCGAGTTGGGTGTTGTGCCATGACTCGAGAGATGGGGTGGCCGAGCCGAGCACGATGGCGGCCCCTTCGAAGGCGGCCCGCAGCACGGCGACGTCGCGGCCGTGGTAGCGCGGCGGGTTTTCCTGTTTGTAGGAGTTCTCATGTTCCTCATCGACGATGATGAGCCCGAGGTTGGGCAGCGGGGCAAAAACGGCCGAGCGGGCACCGATGACAATGCGGGCAATGCCCTTGCGGATCCGGTGCCATTCGTCGAAGCGCTCGCCCTGGGAGAGATGCGAGTGTAGCACGGCCACCTGCTCCTGTTTGGCTGCGAAGCGCGATTTGAAACGGCGCACCGTCTGAGGCGTCAGGGAAATCTCCGGCACCAGAACCAGCACGGTTTTGCCCAGCTCAAGCACCCGCTCGGCCGCTTGCAAATAGACCTCGGTCTTTCCCGATCCCGTCACCCCCAGCAATAGCATCGGCTTCGCTTCCGCCGGATGCTTCAACGCATCGAGCACCCGCTCCAGTGCTGCCGCCTGTGCCGCGTTGAGCGTCAGCGGCGTGGATTCAACCACTTCCTCCACCTCGTCGGCATCCGGATCGCGCCGCACTTCCTCCACCTCAATGCGCAACCAGCCGGCCTTTTCCAGCGCCTTGAGCGTGGCGGCGGCCCCCTCACCGAGCTCGGCCACCGGCAAGCGGCCATCCGCTGCGTCTAACAACAATAAAATCACCGCGTGCTGGCGGGGTGCCCGTTTGGCGAGTTTCTCTAACGCGGCAGCGTCTGGGGCTGCGTCGAGCACGGCTAGGCGGCGGGTTTTTGCCGAATTTTCCTCGCTGCGAACCGCTTCCGGTAAAAGCGAGCGAATCACCGATTCAAGACTACAACCATAGTAATTGGCGATCCATTCACCGGCGCGCAGCAGCACCTGGGTGATGAGTGGCTCCGGATCTATCAGGCACTCGAGTTCGCGCATGGCAAAGTCGGCCTGGGCAGCCTCGCCGAGAGCCAGCACCGTGCCGGTGGCCGACTTGCGGCGCAGTGGCACGCGAACCCGGCAGCCTGGCAGCACGGCAAGCCCTGCCGGAATGGCATAGTCAAACACCAGCTCGGAGGAGCCATCGATCAAAACCCGGG
>CAIQXC010000382.1 GCA_903875675.1 Akkermansiaceae bacterium | reverse complement strand
GGATTCCGCCAACTCCACCGCCACCGTGTGGGTGAAGATTCCCAGCATTGCCGTCAACGCCCGCCAAGAGATCAAGATGTATTGGGGCAAGGCCGGGGTCGCCAGTGAGTCGAACGGGGCCAATGTGTTCAATGCCGCCAACGGGTTTGTCAGTGTGTTGCACATGAATGAAACGCTGAGCGATGTGGTCGGCAACACCACTCCCGCCGATTCTGGAACCACCCTGACCACCGGCATGATCGGCAAAGGCCGCAATTTCACATCCGGCAACGGAATTCTGGTTGGCACTAATCTAACCAACTATCCAACCGGCTCCAACCCCCATTCGTCGGAAGCTTGGATCCGTGCCAGCGTCGCCGGTACCAATGTGATGGGCTGGGGCATCGAGCAGGGGCAGGGTAAGGTGGTGATGCAATTCGCAAGCCCGCCCCACATGAACATGGATTGCTATTTTGGCGGTGGCAACGTGACAGGTGCCAGCACGCTGGCCTTGTCCCAGTGGATCCATGTTGCCCACACTTATCAGATCGGAGCTGCGAAGATGTATGTGAACGGCGTGTTGGATGGCAGCAGCACCGGCGGCACGATGGCGATCCCGACTCCCGCCAGAATGTATATCGGCGGTTGGTATGGCTACAACTACGTCGGTGACATGGATGAGGTCCGCATCTCTAACGTGACACGCTCGCCAAACTGGATCAAATTAGAGTATGAAAATCAAAAACCCCTGCAAACATTGCTAGGTAATCTCGTGCAAACTGGCTCGACGTTTTCCGCCACACCTCCCTCAGTGACGATGAACGAGGGAACCAGCACCACCCTCAGCGGTCACGCCGGCGGTGCTCAAAAAGTCTATTGGAGCCTCATCCGGAATGGCGTGGAAACCGTCCTCGCCACCGACCAATTCACCTGCAACGTGAGCGCTGGTCGGGTCACAGGCAACCAATCCTTCCTCATCCGCTTCAAGGGCGTCTATCCGGCGGGTAATCAAACGGTGGACATTCCAGTCACCGTCACCGACACGATTCCCGATCCGGTGTTTACCTTGAGTGCCTCCACCATCCAGTGGGATGGCCGACAAACCATGACCGTCACCCCTGTCATTTCGAACTTGGCAGCTCTGCAGGCAGGCGACGTCGCTAACCTCAATTACTCATGGAATGTAGCGGGCGTGGCCGTTGCAAAGACAATGACCACAGGCACACCAAGCCAGCCGGGCGTGCTAACACTGACCCGTGCTCAAGGCAGCGGCCCGATGACCATTACGCTGGTCCTTGATAACGGCGGGACTCTGGTGTCTAGCAGTACATTGGTCACCGTTCGAGAGCCCGCCACCGATGACTGGGTGCAACGCACGCCGGGAGCCACCGAAAAAGCCGTCAGCAACCAATTCTATGCACGTGACCCAGGCACGAACATGGGAACGATCTATTACAACGGCACGGGTGCCGGAACGACCCCTGTCTATCTGAAGGTTTTTGCCACACCCAGCGGGGGATCCGAGGCGCAATACGGGCCAACCCTCCGCCAGACACCGGTGGCCGGGGCCTATGGATTCAGCGCGCCCATCGCCGCAGGCAAGGTGACTTACAGAGTGGAGTTTGGCACGACCAGCGGCGCAACAGATACCCTTAGCGCCACCGCGACCAATCTGGTCTGCGGCGATGCCTATATCATCGACGGGCAGTCAAACGCCTTGGCCGTGGACAACACGGCGCTTAACGACAATACCACGGATCCGTGGATCCGAACCTATGGCCTGACGTTGGGCTGGGGATATGCGATTAGCAAAGGCACGGAAAT
>CAIQXC010000381.1 GCA_903875675.1 Akkermansiaceae bacterium | reverse complement strand
GTGGCGTACGGTGTCACCGCCGCGTTGAGCGTTGCGGCCGGCGGGTGGCCAGCGCCGACCTTCCAGTGGTACCAGGGACCCAGTGGCAACACCCTGAGTCCGGTTGCGGGGGCGACGGGTGCCAGCTTTACGACGCCGACGCTGACGGCAAGCACCGGGTTCTGGGTCCGCGCCAGCAATGTCCAGGGCTCGGCGGACAGTGCCGCCGCGCTTGTCACCGTGGGGGCTCCGCCCACGACGAATGCAAACCTCAGCAATCTCGCGCTGAGCGCCGGCTCGCTCTCGCCGACTTTCGATCCGCTCATCAACACCTATTCCGCCAACGTCGCCAGCACGGTAACAAGCGTGACAGTGGCGCCCATTGCGTCGGCGGCGGGCGCGACGCTGCGGGTCAATGGCGGCGCGGTTCTGACGGGCGGCGCTGGTGCCGCAGTCGGCCTGAGCGCCGGCGTAAATGTCGTCACGATCGTGGTGATGGCGGTGGACGGGGTCACCACCAAGAGCTACACGGTGGCCGTCATCCGCGCGCTGCCGTTGTTGGTGGGCACTGAGGCAGCGGAGGTGCCGACGTCGGCCAAGGCGCTGCTCAAGGGGACGGTGACTCCGCACGGGGCGGCGAGCGTTTTTTTCGAATACGGAACCACCACGGCCTATGGCGCAACG
The DNA here is from genome assembly GCA_903875675.1 of Akkermansiaceae bacterium. GTDB lineage: Bacteria > Verrucomicrobiota > Verrucomicrobiia > Verrucomicrobiales > Akkermansiaceae > Luteolibacter. Next base: position 2,814 of record CAIQXC010000381.1, on the reverse strand, counting down.
ACGCCAAGCGAAGGGGTTTCCGGCGACTTGGCGCTGGAATTTCAGGCGATGTTGAACGGCTTGCCGTACAACGTCGTTTACCACTGCCGGGCGGTTGCAGAGAACACGGAAGGCAGGGTTTATGGCAGTGACGTCAGCTTCACCACCAAGCCGGAAGCGCCGCTTGCGGCCACCGGCGATCCGACGGCGGTGACTTCTGCGGGCGCAACGCTGGTGGGTGCCGTGAATCCAAAAGGAGTCGCGACCCAAGTGTATTTCGAATACGGATTGACCGAGCTTTATGGAAATACCACACCGACGCAGACTTTGGCGGGTGGGGTGGGGGTCGTGGATGTCCTTGCACCAATCAACGGACTGCTCCCCAACGCCCACTATCATTATCGCATCGTCGCCTCGAATGCGGCTGGCGACGCCGTAGGAATGGATGTGGTTTTCCTAGTGACACCTGGCAGCGGGGTAGGGAGTGCCGCACCCACCGCCACTCCTGCCGTCACCACCGGAGGCGTGGCGGGCGTCAGTACGGCGGGAGCATCGCTGCTCGGCAGCGTCAATCCGAACGCAGGCACCACCTTCGTGCATTTTGAATACGGTACAACCACGGGCTACGGCCTGAGTAGCCCCGTGCAAGGGGTTGGCAACGGCACGACCCCCGCTGCGGTCTCGCTAGCGGCGGACGGTCTGCCAGCAGGCACTCTCTGCCACTATCGTCTGGTCGCGTCTAACAGCTTGGGCGCGACTGCGGGTGCCGACGCGGTGTTCATCACTCTGTTCCTCCCCCCTACGGTGAGCACCGGCGACACCTTGGTTCTCACGACCACCAGCGCCCAGGTCGCAGGCACGGTGCAGGCCCACAACACACCGGCGCTCGTGTATTTCGACTACGGCACCGATGGTATAACTTTCCCTAACAGTGTCGGGGCGCTGCCGCCGAGCGTCAATGGCGACGCCAGCATCTCGGTGAGTGCTGCGCTGCCTAATCTTGCCCAAGGCGTGACGTACTACTACCGGGCGCGGGCCGTGGGAACCGGCGGCACGGGGCTGGGCGGGACGAAATCCCTCAAGGTCGCGATGCTGTCGGGCCTGATCCAACGTTTTCCCGATGGAGAGGCGGCGGCCCAGCGGCAGGGTGCGGTAATGGTGACGCTCACGCCTGCAGGCATCGGCGGCGGCTGGCGCTTGGCTGGAGAGCAAACGTGGCGGCAATCCGCAGTCTCCGCTACCGGTCTGACCAGCGGCGACCGCGTGCTGGAATACCGCCCGGTGGCCGGCTATCTCCAACCGGCGAATGAAACCGTCTCCGTGATTGACGGGGCTGCGCCGATTTTGCTAGGTCGGGCCTATACCCCCTCGGGTGCCACCGGTTCTGGCACCCTGGTTGTGACCCTCAAGCCGGATGCCCTGGCCGACAGCGGGATTGCCGTGGCAAACCGGGCGCAATGGCGGCTATTCGGGGAAAGCGCGGCGCAGTGGAAGGACAGCGGCACATCGGTTAGCGGGCTGGTCCCTGGCAACCAGTTGATCGAATGCAAGGATGTCGCCGGGCGCAGCACGCCGCCCGCAGTTACTGCAACCATTGTCAATGGCCAGACCACTGCCAGCACCCTCACCTATTTTCTGAAACAGGCGGAGATAGGCACTCCTCCGGGTACAATGACCTTCGACACGGTATCGGCCGCCGCCAATCTACCCTACGCCTACTGCGGCCAAATCCGCAGTGATGCCGGCTCGAGCAGCGGCTTTGTGGTTAGGCCGCGGGTGGTGGTCACTGCCGGCCACGTCGTGTTTGATGACGGCACCCTGACCACGGCCGGAGGCCTGGAATGGCTGTTTCAACGCGATCGCGACGTCAACGAGCCGAAGCCACAGGTGCCGCGCGGCTTCTATCTGCTGAGCGGATACGCCGCCCAACGTGCGCTGGACAACTCGCCGGGCAGCTCCAGTCCGCAGTCTCAAACCCTTGACGCGGCCACCCTTTTCTTTCTTGAAGACGCCAGCCGCAGTGGATTTAGCGGCTACCTCGCGAGCGACGCGACCAGCAACGAGTTCCTACTTTCGCCCGCTCTCAAGACATTGGTCGGTTATCCGGTCGACGGGATTCCAGCCGCGGACCGTGACCGAATGCACGCGACTTCGCCAGCCAATGTCGTCTTCGCCCCGGCCTACGGGCGTACCTACACCACCTCCGACATCCGTAGCGTTGGCGGCAACTCCGGCGGCCCGCTGTGCATCCAATATGAAAACGGCAACTACTATCCGGCTGCAATTTACCTCGGCGGTACCGCCCAAACCGTGGTGCGCGCACTTGATAGCGACGTGGTCGAAATCATCGGCCTCGCCGAAGCCAGCGGTGCCCTCGCCAGCACCAGCAGCGGCGGCAACCTGAGCGTTGGGGGCACTGCGCCCATCGCAACTCCCTCGCTCGGTGCTTTACAGGTAGCCATCGAGCCGACCGAGGCTCGCGCTGCGGGTGCCGGCTGGCGGTTGCGCTCGCAGGCACCCTATCAGGCGGGCGGGTTCCGCCTCAGTGACCTGTCTCCGGATACCTATACGGTTGATTTCGCTACTGTCGACGGGTTCCTGTCACCCGCCAGGCAGTCAGTAACCGTAAGTGGCGGCCAACTTGCGACCCTCACCTTCACTTACGAGAAGATCCCGGTGGCACCCGTGATCACGTCTACCGCAGGGGTGAGCTGCGTTCGTGGCCAGGCCCTCGCCTATCAAATCACCGCGCTCAATGCGCCAGCCACCTATTCACTTCGCGGCATCCTTCCTGCCGGCATGTCCTTCGACGCCGTTAGAGGTTTGATCTCCGGC
>CAIQXC010000380.1 GCA_903875675.1 Akkermansiaceae bacterium | reverse complement strand
CATGGAATCCCCGGAGTAGATCAGGCCGCTGACCAAGGCGATGCACTCGGCGGTGAGACGGGCGTTGGCGTGGTTGAGCACTTCGCCCAACACTTGGCGGGCGGTGGACCATGCGGCTTCGTTGTCGCGGATGATGCCGCGCGTCGGATTGCGAATTGACGATTGCGGATTGCGGATTGCGGATTGCGGATTGCGGATTGCGGATTGCGGATTGAAGAAGTCTGCGCCTACGGCCTTCGGATCGTGGCATGGACCCTCAGATTCGCCACCCGCGTCTGGATTGCGAATTGGAGTGCTTGGCCGTTGCCCGTGCGGTCCCCAATCTGCAATCTGTAATCCGCAATCCGCAATCCCAATAGCCTCGACCGCATGAAGCCGGGTCACGCGTTCCTCGGCACCACGAACCTTGACCTGTCCAGCCTGACGGAACGGTTTCAGACCCGCTTCCAGTCGGTCCGCCTCCAGCCACCGGACAACGAGGCTGTCGCGGCCTTCCTCGCCCGGAGATGGGGCGCTCCTATCTCCATCACCCGACAGATTGCCGAAGGGGCCAAGGGCAATGTCAGGGCCGCAATGGCGGATTTGGAGATGTGGATGGGGTGATGGGCAGCTACGTTAATGCTTTGTTGCCGAACCGAGTATCGACCAAGAGTTTGAAATTGTGGGATTCATAAGAATCGACAGCCGCGCCCTGTCAGCATTTCTCGCCTGCGCTGTGCTAACAGGAGGGCAATGGCAACAACGGCAAGCAGACCGCTAGACGGCTCGGGTATCACCCCTGCGATAATCGGCACGCTGGGCTGCGTCTCCCAAGCCCATGAGTCGATGAATCCTCCGGGGACATAGTAACCAAGTCCTTTTTCTGGATGGCTATACCCGATGTATTGAATCCAGCCGTAGTGAATGCCGTCCGCTGCTGCGAATTCGACACCGATGTAGGCATCGGCATACTGCATGGGCATGGGGCCATAATTTAGGTCGAACATGGAACTGCCGCCATTGTCTGTGTGGCGATGCCAATTTTCGGCTAGTAATGTTGTATCGGTACCGATGCTACTTCCGGCACTGACTGGCACCACGCTGCCGCCAATATCCGTTCCCGTAGCAAGCACACTGATGAATCTGTTGCTCCCATAAGATTGGATTCCTGCAACGAAATTTCCATCGCTAAGGAAGCGGTAGTCCGCGATGCCGTCGGCATTGACGTCAAAATTGGCGTCAGACGGCAATGGTAGGAAGCCAAACGTATTTGGCGAGTCACCCCGATAGGTGACTACGACCGCCGCCCTCGCCTGCGCCCAAAGCAGCAGCGGCAATATCAGGCAAAGTATTTTCCAATTCACAGGATTTGGATTATTGGCCGAGACGCATCCGCCAAAAGCGGCGCGGTTCGACTGGATCGCGACTGGCGAGGACCGTGGTCAGACTGTCTTCCGCCTTGACGGCTGAGATAGCCGACCACGATCCAGATTCAAGAGTAGTGGAGGATTCCAAGGTATAGAACGCGCCGGGGTCGGAGGAAAATGTGATGCCGTATTCATTCATGTCCGAGGGGTTCTGCGTGAAACCGGAACTGGTGATAACGGGAGCTTCCGGAATGGTGCCACTGAGGACAAGGGAAACTTTCTGGCTCCCGCCCTGCATGGTTCCGTTAGGCGTGATAGTGACTTTCAAGCGTCTTTCCTGCGTTGTGGCATCGATGGTGACCTTTTCCACATTGTTGCAGTTATCAGTTCCACGGGTAGCGGCAGCTGCTCGAATCGTGGCGCTCTTGCCCGTGAGGTCGGGCGCTAGCACTCATGGTAAATGGTTCGTGAAAGTTTCCGTGTCCTGCACGACAAGATCGACGTTGTTCACCAGCATCGGTGTCGGATCATCCAGAACGCTTGCGAACGGAGGAGGGCTTCCGGCAGGATCACTCCATGCGAGGGTTAGCTCACCTAATGTGTTGCCAGGCAGCCGCACGTAGAATGTCTTGGCCGAGCCGGTGTGAATTGTAAATTCTTTGATCAGTGTCCCCCGACCGAGACCGGCATCCGCTTCTAAAGCGGAGACCAGGCGCTCTGCATTGAAAATCCCCCAGCCCGTTAGGTAATCAGGGCCAGGGTTACCGTAATCGAGGGCAGTATGGATGGCTGCGGCGCGCCACGTGGATGCTAAGAGCGCCCCAGCAGCCGGAAGCAACTCCTTTCGCCGTTGTTCCGCCAGCATCAGGCAGCCTGCCACAGCCGGGGCAGCGAAACTTGTTCCCGCGAGGTTGACTGTTCCCTCGCTATCGGCAGTTAGCCCATTGTAGTAGGTCGTTGAACCGGCCTTTGTGGCTGCGAAAAGCGAACTGCCGATGCCCACGCTGGTATTCCTCTGGCCTACGGCTGCCAGATCGGGCTTGATTCGCCCATCATCGGTGGGGCCGGTGCCGGAGAATCCCGAGATGCCGAAGGAGCCGCCGTTGATATCCGATATGGATCCCACCGTAAGCACGTTCTTGGCTGTGCTGGGGGAGAGAACGGTATCGTAGCCATTGTCTCCGTTCAACCAGTCACGCGTAGCGGTAGACGATACTGTCCCTCCCATCCCGTCAGGGATCTTATGGGTTACAGCGGTATTCGGGCCTGCATTGTTCGGATTTCCTGCCGCATACACCGGCAAATGAGTCTCCGCCGTGGAGACAAATTGATCGAGATCCGCAGAGGAGATTCCCGTCGCGGTCGAAGGGGTATACAAGCCAAGCCGTGGATCCTCGGCAAAGGCGGGAAGCGCCCAATACCACCAAGTCTGACCGCTGACGACAATCGTGCTCCAACCACCATTCACGCCGTAGGAATGATTGGAGAAGCTCTGGCCGTCCAACGCGGCATCGATTGTTTCTTGAATGAAATTAGTGAGATTGTAGCCATCCAACTCACCTGCGTAAGCCACGCCACGAAGGAGCTTGCCGTAATTCGTAGATCCTCGGAACACATCCAAAATCCCTCCGCCGACCATGACATCGGCCACGGCGGTGCCATGATTACTGGCAGTGCTGCTATCGATCTGCACTGCCCGCCCGCCGTTGAATTCTCCGTGGGTGGTAAGGACGCCGGCCGTGCCGTCCGAAGCAGCCGCCTCCCAGATGGAGGCCCGGATGCCAGCACCAGTGAGATTACGCGATAAACTCGTATTCTGAAAGGAATATAAACCGGCAGGCCAAAGGTCGTCGGCGAAAATCGAGTTCGCGGCAAGGGCATCCTGGGGCGACATGAAGATCGGCCCTTGGCCACTTTCGCCAACCAATGTTCCATTCCCTCCCTCACGCTCCACACCGTGTTTCAGCGGGATTGCATCGAGATTTGCTTCGACTTGCGCTTGATCCACTACTGCCTTGTCCCTTCGGGCGATCAACTTCGCCCGCACGGCAGCCGTGTCATGACGGATATGCTCTGGGTCAGCCGCATCTTTGCCAGCTTCAAATGTCTGCTGTAAATGCTCTTCCAGCTTCGCATGCCGCTCTGGCCAAAGCCGCTTAGCTTCTTCTATTGCGAGGATTTTGCGTTGTTCCTCGCGCAGTTCAGCCGCTTTGATTTCTTCCGGTGTTGGTTCATGTGGTAATGGTCCCTTCACGTATGGATCGCGCCCCATCACCATCTCCTCGTAGTCTGTCAGGCCGTCGCCGTCCGTATCAATCGACTTGTTCCGGTGCTTGAGATTTCGGTAAATGTTGCACCATAGGTCATCCCATCCATCGTGATCGGAGTCCAGTAGTATCCGTTCCTTGCCGAGGTAGTCCTTGACGACGATGATGGTGGATGGCTTCGTTTCTCTCTTTGAGGCGTCCGTCTGTCCGTACGCCGTTATACTCACGCTGAGTAGAGCGGACAATAGAAGGAGGATACTTTTTGCGTACGGTTGGTTCATTGTGTTGGTGGACTTGGGGTTGCTAGACTGGCATCGCGCTTTCTTGTTTTGGCAGAAATAATTGTTCGACCGCATCTTGCCTTTGCACGGATACGCAACATGTAGTGTAACGGGCAGCAAATGAAACCCGGAAGGGCACTGTTCTGCTTTGTCCGATCATGGTCGTGTTCTTAGTCCGCCATGGTGAACTTTCCAAGCAAATAATGCGGAAGTGAAAAATTAGATGGTTAGGTCACCGCTGAGTTTTGTTAGGAAATAATTCCTAGCGGCGACAGTTAGAGCGTTTCCGACGTCGTAACTCATTGATTGTGAACAGGAAATCTATTAAGCGGGGCGACAAAGTCCTCGGGTCTCCCCACCCCCCTCCAAATCATGTGAAAGGTGTTTTTTCAGGTTTACACTTTTTTTGCACGAAATAACAGAAAAGTTTTGTTAGTTTTGGTGCTTTTCCAGATTTGCAAAGTATTGAGGGTGAAAGAGTTGCGAGCTTACAATACTCCCGAAATATCCCCAGTTCCTCTCTAACGGCAAGTGTAAAGCGGTGTAAAGTAAACAGCGGTTTTGTGGCGATTTTCAGCCGCCGGACACCATGGAAACCAGCCGCCCGACGTGGGCCGCCGTCAGCTCGTTTGGTCCGAGTCTTACCACCCGCCACCCCGCCAGCGCGGCCTCCAGGTATTTCTCCAAGTCGGCGGCAAATCCCCCTGCCCGGTTGTGGCGACCGTTCACGTAGATGCCGCCCTCGATCTCGATGAGCGTCCGACTCGGCAGGTGGGCGAAGTCGGCCCGCCATTTCCTAACCGGGTGAAAGCGGAATTCATTTACCAACTCGGGTCCGGCCAGCACCCGCCACAGCAGTTCAAAGCGACCTACCAGCCTGCTTGGCGGCTTGCAATCCCGGAACACCTTGCGCCGGCGGGTTGGCGTCGGCGTTTTTCCTTGAAACATCAGATTCCTAGTCGTCCAGACGGCCCCACGACTACGGCCTGTCTCCTCCGCGATTTCCCTGTCGGTTTTTGACCAGTCGATTCCTTTCGCCCATTCCTTCATGGCCGTCTTCTTGACATGGGGGCCACGCACGGTTTCCGGGGCGTATTTTGCCCTCGCTATGGACACTGTTGATGGCCGACATCCCAGTTGATCGGAAATTATCGACGTGGGCTGGCCCCAATCCACTGTATGCCACCCGTATTTCGTTTTTTGCGCGTCTCCGTTTTTGTGTAGTGTATTTTTCATAATGTGCGCTGGTTAGTCGCTATCAGAGGGGCAATTTCGCCTGGTTAGGGTCGTCGATGGCGGCCTGGCATTCGGCGGGTTGCTGGGTCATTGTTTGAGTTGGTTGTAGATGTTGATGATGGGTTCGAGGTCGCGGCAGATCACTTCGCGCTGTGCCTTGGTGGCATTTGATAGAAACCGTTCGGCCTGGAGCCGCCGCCACCAGCAACCGATCCGGTTCACGAACGGGATGTAGTTCAACTGGCCTTTGTCGGCGGGATCCGGTTCAAGGTCGGCATCGGTGGCGACCCGGCCAAGGTTGAGCGACTTGCGAAGGCGGCGGGTGGACATCCGGCGACCGGCACTATCCTCGGTCACGCCGGTTTCGATCCAACTTTGGATTTCACCGTCTGGGAGCTTTGCCAGCAGGCGGTGATGTTCCCATGACAACCGTTCGCTGCGCAACGAATAGGGGATGCTCCGGCTGACGTAGGCATAGTTCTGGAGGGTGGACAGGTCGAGACCAGTGGCTTTGAGGGCGAGTTGATAGGACGGGTTGTCCACTTTTTTGTCAGGGAAGCCATCGGTGCCGAACAGGCTTTGGCCATAGACGAGCCAGTCGCCGACGATGAAGGCAATCGAAGTGGCCATCTCACCGATGCTGGTGGCGAGTTCCTGCCATTCCTCGACGCTGAGGTTGCCGGTGATTTGGAGGCCGATGCGGCTGACTTT
>CAIQXC010000379.1 GCA_903875675.1 Akkermansiaceae bacterium | reverse complement strand
TGACCGGTTGGTCGAGTCCATGGAGATTCATTATCTGGCAAACCATGACCCGCACCTGCATTTCGCCTTGTTGACAGATTTTCGTGACGCAACGACCGAGCATATGCCCAATGATGAAGATTTGCTGAACCGAGCTCACTCTGGGGTAGAGAGGCTCAACTGCAAGTATCCGTCTGACGGTCCCCAACGGTTTTTTCTGTTTCATCGCCCGCGCCGCTGGAATCCAGCCGAAGACAAGTGGATGGGCTATGAACGCAAGCGCGGAAAGCTCACCGATTTCAACGCCCTGCTTCGTGGTGCGTCCAGCGGTTGCTTTTCGGATATTGTCGGTGATCTGGATTTTCTGTCCACGATCAAGTATGTCATCACCTTGGACACTGACACTCAGTTGCCGCGTGATGCCGCCCGGCGGCTTGTCGCCACCATGGCCCATCCACTGAACCGCCCGGTGTTTTGCACCCGACGCGGAGTCGTGGTGGAAGGCTACGGCATTCTTCAGCCACGCGTTGGCGTTAGCCTGGCCAGTGCCCGGCGCTCGTGGTTCGCCCGGATTTTTGCCAGCGACGCGGGAATAGACCCGTACACGCGGGCCGTGTCTGATGTCTATCAGGACCTCTTCGGCGAGGGGTCCTTTATCGGCAAGGGTATCTATGATGTGGATGCTTTCGAGCAGACCATGGTCGGCCGCATCCCGGAAAATACCGTACTCAGCCATGACTTGCTAGAAGCGTGCCATGCCCGCTCCGCACTCGTCAGTGACGTGGAATTCTACGAAGCGTATCCGTGCCGCTATGACGTGGACATGGACCGGCGTCACCGTTGGATGCGCGGCGACTGGCAGATTGCCCAGTGGCTGCTGCCGAGGGTGCCCGGATCGTCCGCTATGGGACCGGTCAATCCGCTGTCCCGGCTGTCCCACTGGAAACTGCTAGATAACCTCCGTCGCAGCTTGGTTCCCCCGGCGATGCTGCTCTTTATGATAGGCACATGGATGCTCATGGCTTATCCCAAAGGTCTGGGAGCGTTGTGGGTGCTGTCAATTCTGTCCGCCACAGGCCTGCTCTCCGCGCTCGTCGAGTTATGCTGCAAGTCCCCAGACATGCCGTGGTCGAGCCATCGGCGGTTGGTAGGTGCCTCGTTCGCCCGATACCTCGGACAAGCGCTTCTAGCGATCGTGTGGCTTCCTTACGACGCCTACATCAGCAGTGATGCCATCGGCAGAACCCTGTGGCGGGTGTTGGTGTCCCGCAAACATCTGCTCGAATGGCAAACCTCCAGTGATTCCGAAATATGCCGCCGGGCTGACCTCGGAGGGTTCTATGCCACCATGTGGATTGCCCCAGTGATCGCGCTCCTCTTCGGCCTCTGGCTTGCCGTGATGCACCTGCAACAACTGGCATGGGCGCTGCCTGTTCTCGCCGGCTGGATCGCCGCTCCGTGGTTCGCATGGTGGATCAGCCAGCCGATCCAAACACCGGCGGTCGCCCTAACGCCAGATCAAGTGGGCTTTCTTCGCGGCAGCGCCCGCAAGACGTGGTACTATTTCGAGTCTCTGGTCAACGCTTCTGAGAATTGGTTGCCACCAGACAACTTCCAAGAGGTTCCCGAGCCGCTCGTCGCCTCTCGAACATCACCCACTAACATGGGCTTGGCGCTGCTGGCCAACCTGTCGGCTCGAGATTTCGGCTATCTGGCGGTAGGTGGCTTGATCCAGCGCACTCAAGACGCTTTGGCCACCATGCAGCGCCTTGACCGGTATCAGGGGCATTATTATAACTGGTACGACACCCGAACCCTCGCACCTCTGCTTCCGCTTTATGTCTCAAGCGTGGATAGCGGCAACCTTGCCGGGCACCTGCTAACACTTGGTGCTGGCCTGAGCGAAGAGGTCGACTCGGCGATTTTGAGCTCAGAAGTGTTTGCCGGCTTGCGCGACAGTGTTGAGATTGTCCGGGATTTCGGCCGAGAAAGCGCTATACTTACCCTGCTCGATGCCAAATTGGCGGCACCATTCTGCGGCCTGCGTGCGGCACATGATGTGCTAGATGGAGCGTCCACCACGGCCACCGCTCTCCTAACCCTGCTGGCCGACGAAGCGAGCGACTTTAAACTGTGGACCCAAACCCTAAGATCCAATTGCGAGGCTCACCTCGAGGATTTGCTATGGCTTGCACCGTGGGTGACTCTGCCTGCCTTTCATATCTCTGCTGCTGGCGAGTACTTCTCATATCCCACGCCGGCGACGGCGTGGATTCGGGATCTGTTTGCCAGACTCGATCAAGCGTCCACCTTGGGTGAAGTCGCGCAATAC
>CAIQXC010000378.1 GCA_903875675.1 Akkermansiaceae bacterium | reverse complement strand
TGCGCCGGGCTGGGCGCACGCTCAATTCGCTTTGCATGGGCGCAGCGGCCGGAGGCACCCTGTCACGGCCTGCGGCGGGACGCCGCAGCCACGCCGCACCCACCCTCTGACACGCTCTGGCAGATGTGCGGCTCAAAATCACTTGCCAAGGGAATGGATAATCGCCAGCTTGCTGCCCAGCACTTATGGACACTTGGCAAGCAATCGTTTTGGGCGTGGTCGAAGGCATCACCGAATACCTACCGGTCAGCTCGACCGGGCATTTGTTAGTAACGCAACATTTCATGGGTATCGGCGGTGAAGTGGGAAGCGAGTCGAAAGCGGCGGCGGATGCGTTTGCGGTGTGTATTCAGGGTGGGGCCATTCTAGCGGTGCTCGGGCTGTATTGGCCGCGGGTGCTACAGATGATCCGCGGAGTGCTCGGCATGGATGCTCAGGGGCTGAAGCTGGCCATCGCCATCATCGCGGGATTTATGCCTGCTGCGATCATCGGGTTGTTGATCAGCCACTGGCTTAAGGCGCACCTGTTCGGCATGTGGCCGGTGGTCACCGCGTGGGTGATTGGCGGGATCGGGATTTTGGTGACGGCCTGGTGGCGGCGGCGCAACCCGCCTCGCGGTGGCGGAGTGGATCTAGAGCACCTCACTTGGCAACTCGCCTTGATCATCGGCCTGCTCCAATGCGTGGCGATGTGCCCGGGGACCAGCCGCAGCCTGATGACGATTTGCGGCGGCCTGCTCGTCGGGCTATCGGTGAGTGCGGCAGTTGAATATTCATTCCTGTTAGGCGTGCTTACGCTCACAGCGGCCACCTTCAAGGAGGCCGCAGAAAAGGTGACGGACTTCGGCCCTGCCTACAACACGCTGTTTGGGGGCACCAAGTTGATGATTCACGAATATGGAGTGACACCGATGCTCATTGGCATCGTGGCCGCTGCGGTGGCGGCGGCGATCGCCGTCAAATGCCTGGTTTCCTACCTGCAAAGCCACGGGCTGTCGATTTTCGGCTGGTATCGGATCGCTCTGGGCGGGGCGGTTGCCGCCTTGCTGGTGAACGGGTGGGGGTAAGACACAAGACTGGAAGATGCAAGACGCAAGAAGAAAACAGAGCGCAGCGCTTCTTCATCTACTCTTGTCTCCGTGCTTGCGTCTTGTGTCTTGCGTCTTGCGTCTTGCGTCTTGTGTCTTGCGTCTTGTGTCTTGCGTCTAACAGTCTTGCGTCTTCTACCGGCTGAGGTTTTCCTGATAGAGCAATTTAAAGCCGCTTTGATGGAGGATGGACACGGCGAACTCGTAATCCTCGACGTGCAGGGCCAGCAGAGATTGGCCTTTGAATGAGGGCAACAGGGCATAGGCGAAATCGACATTGGTTTCGGCGTCCTTGAGGCCCTCGAGGCATTGCAGGAGGCCTGGACCGCTCTCGCGCAAGGCCACGACGATCAGCTCACAGTGAGTGTGCGGAATGCCTTTTTCCATAAATAGGGCCGCGGCCGCATCCGGATCGGTGACCACCAAACGTGCGACGGTGGCGTCACGCGAGTCCTGCATACTCAGGCCGATGACCTCCACGCCGCTCGCCCTCAACAATTTGACCAGAGAGGCGAGAGCGCCAGAGCGATTGGGCAGCATAACGGAAAACTGGCGCACCGGAGCGCCGTGATCGATGACGGTGGGAAAGTCCATGGCTTTGCAGGGTGGAATGGAATCGCGTGCCCTACGAATCAAGCCTTGGGCTTGGGCTTTTTCTTGGTTGCTGGCTGAGGTGCCGGGGCCGCCACCACCTCATCCATCAGCAAGGCCACCAACTTTCTGCCGGCTGGGGTAAGCACTGCCTGGCTACCTTCTCCAGTGACCAAACCGCGAGTGAGATAGCGCTGGGGCACCTGCGCCGGACGAATTTGCGAGACAAGCGGAGCTGCGACCTCCCGCTGGCTGGCGGCGATGCCAAGCGGCAAACCGGTGCCACTGAAGCTGATTTCCCATGAAACCACGCCCTCTGCAGAGCCGCTGAGCAGCCATGGGTAACGGGTTAAAATATCCGGTTCTGCTTGAGTCGCAGGCACCAGCACCTTGAATTGCACCGGCGTGGTCAGCACGAACTGGCTGAACTGCAACTCCGGATTCTTCTTCTGCTCAAGGAAAAATCGCGATACTTCCACCCCTTCCAAATTCATGCCGTTGAAAATCCCCTGATAATTGGTCCCACCCCGGTTGAGCTTATTCCATTCCTCATAGTGCGCGTTCATCAACAACGTGAGCTCCAAATGCAGGTGCGCCCGCGTCCGGTTCAGCCCGACACCCGTGAAACCCATCCGACCCAAGGCCCCGCCCACCTTCACCACATCGCCAGGTTTGCAACTGATCTCCGCCAGATGCGCGTAAAGGGAGTACACCGACGTCTCCTCCCAGCGATGCTCCACCACCACATATTTGCCGTAATTGCTTCGCCCAGCTAACGGACTGGTATGCACCACGGTGCCATCGGCAATACTGGTGACCTCGTCGAGCGGGTTGCCCAAGCGATCGCGCTCCATCGGCGCAATGTCAATCCCCTCGTGGAAATGCGTGTAAACCACCTGACCGTTGATCTGGATGGGCGACCTAACAAAGCCATAACACCCGGCTTGCCAGCACTTGCTCGTCGCTCCATCAATCGTCCGCTCGACGTACATGTAAAATTTCTCCGGCTCATCGCTGAGCAAGTGATGATTGGGGGTCGGCAGGCGCACTTCGAGCGGCGCAGCCATCGTGGCCCCCATTCCGAGAGCCAATAATATCCATGGGCGAAGCATCATGACGGCATCTTTACTTGGGTTTCTTCTTCTTGGCTTTGTCCTTGGCACCAATGCGCGGCAGCACCTTATCCAGAAGTTTGATATCCCCGTTAGTGATGCCCTTCCAAACGATTAACATGCCGTCGTCCACCTGCTTGTCGATCCACACCCCGTCCACCACCCGCCCGTTGACCTGGGTCAGCAAAAATTTCCCCTGATGGGCGATGCTCAATATATTCAAGCGCCGTTTGGCCGGCTCCTTGAGTTGGAAGACCAAGCCATACTCCTCGCCAGTGCCCGACGGAATCGTGCAAAACGCCGCAATGTCCTTCAGCATAAACTCCGGCGTACGCAAAAAATACCGCGCCTTGTTATCATCCATCTGCGTAAACGTTAACTTCTGAGTCGCCCCTGCCGGGTCCGTCTCCAAATGAAACGTCACCATTCCCACGTTCTCCGCCTTGCCGCCCGCTTGGCCAAGCGGCGCAACAAGGAATGTGACTAGGGCCACCAGCGTCGAAATGCATCGGTTCATGCCCGCAATTAAGCAGATCCAACCAACCCCGAAAGCAAAATCGTTGACTTTTGCACGTTGACCCACACCCCAGTCTGAGGAATCCTCTTGCAGCATGTTCATCGATCACATCCGAATCTCAGCAAAAGCCGGCGACGGCGGCGACGGCGTCGTCTCATGGCGACGGGAAAAGTTCGTGCCGCGCGGCGGCCCGGACGGTGGTGATGGCGGCGGCGGCGGCGACGTCATCCTCATCGTCGATCCCTCAACCGACAACCTCCGCGCCTACCACTACGACCCGAAATTAAACGCTGAAGACGGCAAACCCGGCGGCGGCACCCGCAAAACCGGCCGAGCCGGCAAGAAGGTCATCGGCAAAGTCCCCCCCGGCACGGTGGTGTACCGCAGCCGTGCAGCCACCCTGGCCGAGGCGGTGGACGCCGAGCGCAGCGACGAGGGGATCGATTTGGAACCCATCGCCGACCTCACCGAAGACGGCCAGCAATTTGTCCTTTGTCAAGGCGGCGAGCCGGGCCGGGGCAACTGGAACTACAAGACCCCGACGAATCGAGCCCCGACCGAGCACACACTCGGCACTCCCGGCGAGCAGGGGATTTTCTACCTCGAACTGCGACGCATCGCCGACGTCGGCCTCGTCGGCTTCCCCAACGCCGGTAAATCCACCCTTCTCGGCAAACTCTCCGCCGCCAAACCCAAGGTCGCCTCCTACCCGTTCACCACCCTCCAACCCACCGTCGGCGTCGTCGAGTTCCCCGGCTTCCGCCGCTGCACCGTCGCCGATATTCCCGGCCTCATCGAAGGAGCTCACGCCAACCGCGGCCTCGGCCACGAATTCCTCCGCCACATCACCCGTTGTAGCTTGCTGCTCTTCGTCATCGACATCGCTGGCGTCGATGGCCGAGACCCGGTGTCCGACCTTGAGATCCTCCGCCGAGAAATCAAGGAATACGACGATGAACTCGCCCGATTCCCTTGGAAAGTACTCGCTAACAAAATGGACCTCGAGGCCGCCCCCCCCCATCTCGAGGCGTTCCGCCTGCGCTTCCCCAAAGTGGACATCATCCCCATCTCCGCCGACCTTGATACCGGCCTCGACGAACTCCGCCAAATCCTCGATAACGAAGTCGGCCACCGCCGCTAGGTGCGGCCAGGTGGCTGCGGCGTCCCGCCGCAGGCCGTGCCTGCGTGCCTCCGGCCGCAGCGCCGCTGCAGCGTGACCGAAAAAGCCCTTCCCGCCTCTTCATTTTCTATCCACGATTCCCCCCGATCCCATCCTTCACACGACACTTGCCAAGTGCCGATCCGCGTCCTTCCTCCATGAATCACCACGATACCTCTAACCCTCCAGCATGGGCCAGACGCGTCAATCGCACCTGGCTGGTGCGCGGCGGCCTGGATGCCACCGCCGACGCCTGGCTCTCCCATCTCGAACAAACCGATCCGGCGCGCCTGCTGGCATCCTGTGAAATCGCCCGTTCGCTAAGCCGCGGTCCCGATCACACCCACGATCCCAAACCCTGGTTCTATGCCGGTCTTTTCAGTTTGGCGAGTGCAGCGGAAGCCCGCCAGCATCTCACAACCCACCGCTTCACCGCCGCAGCCATCCCCGCGCTGGCGCAAGACACCGCCCTCAACCAGTGGGCCGCCACCCTCAGCCCAGCCTCTCGCGATCTGCTCGACCGGCTCCGCAAGTCGATCCTCTCCCTAACTCAGGAAAGGTCAGAGCACCCGCCCTCATCTGATAGCCCGAGCAGCTGATAACCGTGGAATCGCGGATTTTGATGTTTGGGGGTTCCTCGGCAATCTGCGTGGTGAGCGTGATGCCAAATCGTGGCGCATAACTCAGGGCGTTCTCCTGTATTCGAAAGCGAAGCGACTCAGAGGCCCAGACGCTTGGCGTTGGC
>CAIQXC010000377.1 GCA_903875675.1 Akkermansiaceae bacterium | reverse complement strand
GGGACAGTATCCGCTGCGAACTGACGCTGCTGGACAGCTCGTTTCAGGAGGGTGAGCAAAAGGGCAAGTTGGAAGGGAAATTGGAGGGCAAGTTGGAGGGCAAGTTGGAGATGGCACTTGCGCTGAAACTTGCCGGCTTGCTCAGTGCCGAACAAATCGCCGTGGTTTCCAGTCTGCCACTTGAGCAAGTGCGGGCGCTTTAGAGTCCTTGAAAGGCTCAAGTTTAAAGCCCTCGGGCCGCCATGGGCCTGCGGGGCTGCTATTGAAAAACCGGCAGATCGAGTGCCTGCACCAGGGTTTCGACAACGACGTCTGCCCCGTGGGATGTTAGCTCTGCGGTGGAGAAGCGGCCAGTGGCCACGGCGAGGCAGCGGGCACCGAAGGCATGGGCGCAGGCAATGTCTTTGGGGGTGTCGCCAATGACCAGGGTTTGCTCTGCAGTGAACGGGTGGCCGACATGCGCCGAGGCACGTTCCAGTGCGATCGGACCGAGTTTGTTGCGCTCGGCGTGGTGCTCACCATAGGCTCCAAAACTGAAATATCCGTCCAGTTTGAAGTGCCGCAACTTGGCGGCGGCACCTGCAGCTGTGTTGCCGGTGAGCAAGCCGAGCGTCGCTTCAGGTCGGCTTGCCAAGGCCGACAGGATCTCCGGCACGCCGGGGAGTACCCGGCCGGTCACTTGTCCGTGGGCCAAATGCCAGTTGAGCCTAACATGATAAGCCGCAAAAAATTCCTCGATTTGGCGGCGCTCCGGAGGGATGCCAAAATGTGCGTGGAGGCACTCAGCGATCCCCCGGTCCGTGCTGCCCGCCAAATCCAAAGGCGGCCCCACCTCCCCGAAAACTTCCAGCGCCGCCTCGCGCAGCGCTTTCATCCCGACGCCGCCAGTGTCAATGAGAGTGCCGTCTATGTCAAACAGATAGAGCATGGGGTGGGGGACACGCTCGATTGCAAGCAGGACTCGTGATAGAGAGTTTGAACTAACGACAAGATCCATTGTTTTTCAAGGACTCTACTGCCTCGCATCCATGGACGGAGATTCCGGGGCTGTTTCCTCCCTCGTTGCTTCGGCCACTTCATCCGGCACTTCCTCATCCTCTGCGGTTTCGTCTTCCTCAAAGTCGTCTTCTTCCATGAGTTCGCCATGGAACAAGTGGAATTTGCGCTTGCGCTGGTGTTGGGGCAGTGGCGAGAGGATCATGGCCACCGCACGGCCATTGAGGCGCGGCGGTTGATCCACTTGGGCCATCGTCTTGAGGTCCTCGATGATGCGGTTGAGCGCGACAAATCCAAGGTCCTTGTGGGCGTTTTCGCGACCCTTGAATTGGAGTACGAAGCGCACCTTGTGGTTGCCGTCAAGAAAGCCTTCGGCACGCCCGAGTTTGATGTTGTAGTCGTGCTGGCCGGTGACGACCCGGAATTTGACTTCCTTCATCCGCGTGGCGCTCTTGGACTTTTGCTTTTTGAGCTTGGCCTGCTCGTACTTGTATTTCCCGTAGTCGATGATCTTGCAGACCGGTGGGTCCACCTGGCCGGCGATTTCGACGAGGTCGAGGCCCATGGCCATGGCTCTGGCCATGGCATCACGGGAGCTCATTACGCCGAGTTGCTCGCCGGTGGCGAGGATGACGCGGACTTTGGGGGCGCGGATTCGGTCGTTGATCCGCGTCATGTCGCGGAAACGACCCCTGTTTTGGTCTCTTTGTGGCTTAGCTATGGCGATGTCCTCCAGTGGGTGAATGCGACGCAGCGGGGTGCAAGCGAACAAAGCCGCCACACGATACCAGTGCGAAGAGGGCTGCGAAACGATGAGCCAAACGCCGGGTCATGGATGGGTACCGACGAGCGCTAACCGCTTATTGCAAGCGGTCGCGGCAGTTTTTAATAAGGATCGTTTCTGAAAAATCATGAGGTGGCTGGATGCCGGGGCTGGCTCACAAATGATGGACGACGCCTGTTCGTCCGCCACTCATAGGCTGCCTGAAGACGAGGAATACGGCAAAACCGCAGCCGGGGCAAGCTCGAATTTGCAAGGTCACCCATTTTGCGGATTTTCGGATTAGAGAGCACTAAAATAAGGAAAGGAGGTGTGAGCCTTGGTGGCGGCGGGAGTATTGCGTGGTTTCCGGCTTGAATCTTGCTCGCAATGCCGGAATACTGCTGGCCACATGACCCACGCAGTTCAGCATACGCTCGCAGGCACGGCTGCCCTTGAAGGCACCTCACTCCACACGGGAGAGAGGGTTTCGCTATCCCTCAGCCCGGCACCAGAGGGCCACGGCTTGAAGTTTCGTCGCGTCGATCTGCCCGACCAGCCATTCATCAGCGCGGATGTGGAAAAGGTCCAAACCGTTGAGCGTGCCACTACCCTGGCCGAGGGCTCCGTCAAGGTCCACACCGTCGAACACGTGATCTCCGCGCTCTGCGGCATGGGTATCGACAATGCCCTCATCGAAATGAATGCCAACGAACCGCCCATCGGCGATGGCTCGTCGCGGCCGTTTGTCGAACTTATCAAACAGGCGGGAATCTCGGCCCAAAGCGCGCCCCGCAAGGTTTGGGAAATCCGCGAGCCAATGCATTTGGAAACCGGCGACGGCACCCTCATCACGATCGTTCCGAGCAAGTCATTCCGGGTATCGGTCACCAACGTCGGCCCAGAGGGTCGTTTCACCCAGTATTTTTCCACTGAGGTGACTCCGGCCACTTATGAAAAGGAGATCTGCGGGGCGCGCACATTCGTGTACTACGAGGATGTCAAACCATTGCTAGACAAGGGACTGATCAAAGGAGGCTCGCTGGAGAGTGCGATTGTGATTCGTGGCAACGAAGTCATGTCCAAGGAGGCGCTGCGCTTCACCAATGAGTTTGCGCGTCACAAGGCGCTTGACCTCATCGGCGACCTGATGCTCTCCGGGATCCGCATTCTGGGGCACGTCATGGCGATCAAACCAGGCCATGGGCCCAACACCAAGATGGCGGCCAAGCTCAAGGCGGAGTATTCCCGGATGCGTTCGATGGTGCCCGCCCCCATCACCATTCCCAGCGGCGAAAGTGTGATGGACATCAACGAAGTGCTCAAAATCCTCCCGCACCGCTACCCATTCCTCATGGTCGATCGCATCGTCGGTTTCGAGGGCGATAGCAAATGCACCGGGGTCAAAAACGTCACCATCAACGAACCCTACTTTGTCGGCCACTTCCCCGGTCACCCGATCATGCCGGGAGTTCTCCAACTCGAAGCCATGGCCCAAGTGTCCTCGGTGCTGATGCTGCGGAAACCGGAAAACATCGGTAAGATCGGCTACTTCATGAGCGCCGACAACGTCAAGTGGCGGCGTCCCGTGCTCCCGGGAGACACCCTCATCATCGAGGGGGAAATTATCAAGATGCGTGGATCTATCGGCCAGACCCGCTGCCGCTGCATGGTCAACGGCGATACGGTCTCGGAAGCAGACCTTAAATTTGGCCTCATCGACCGCTGATCGGTTGGCTCGAAAGAACCAGCGGCACTGCGGCGTAGTGGCCCTCACATGAGCCACGCCCGTCTTCTGATGCAAAATTGCCTGCGTTGTGGGCTATCACTGATGTTGTTGGCCGGCCACACTCTGGCGGGAGGCCCCGGTGATATCGACCAAATCCCGCCCCAGCCCGATTTGCTAACCCAGCGCGATGGCGTGAATCTCAGCGAAACCTGGAATCTGGGCGCGACGGGAATGCGCGGCTGGATTTTCACCCGTCCTGCATCCAATCTCGATAGCCAGCAAGGACGCATCACTGCTGCAAGCCGCCAAATCCTCGTC
>CAIQXC010000376.1 GCA_903875675.1 Akkermansiaceae bacterium | reverse complement strand
TTCATCAACAATTACCTCACCACCCAGTCGCCGGACATCGCCCAAGGCGTGGATGCCAAGGCTGCTGAGGGCAAAAAGACCCAGGAGCAAGGAGCTGGCGACCAAGGAATCATGTTTGGCTACGCCTGCGACGAAACGCCTGAGCTGATGCCCGCACCCATCATGTATGCCCACCGCCTCGGCCGAGAACTCACCCGCATCCGCAAAGCCGGCAAACTCGCCAAGTGGCTGCGCCCCGATGCCAAAAGCCAGGTGTCCGTCGAGTACGTCGATGGCAAACCCACCCGCATCATCAACGTCGTCATCTCTACCCAACACGCCGCCGACGTGTCCCACGCCGAAATTGAAAAATTCTGCATCGAGCAGGTCATCAAAAAGGTCCTGCCCCAAGATATGCTAACCAAGGACACTGAGTACCTCATCAACCCGACTGGCAAGTTCGTCGTCGGCGGCCCCCAAGGTGACAGTGGCCTGACCGGCCGAAAAATCATCGTCGATACCTACGGTGGCACCGGCCGCCACGGCGGTGGTGCCTTCTCCGGCAAGGACCCATCCAAAGTGGACCGCTCAGCCGCCTACATGGGCCGCTGGGTTGCCAAGAATGTGGTGGCCGCGGGTCTCGCCACCAAGTGCGAAGTCCAGTTCGCCTATGCCATCGGCCACCCCCAACCCGTCAGCGTCCACGTCGATACGTTCGGCACCGGCACGGCCAGCGATGAAGCCATCCTCGCTGGCATCCTCAAGGTGTTCTCGTTCAAGCCGGCTGACATCGTCAAACAACTCAAACTGCTGCGCCCAATCTACTCGCAAACCACCAACTACGGTCACTTCGGAAAAACCGACGCCGACCTAACTTGGGAAGCCACCGACAAGGCCACCGCGCTCAAGAAAGCCGTCGGCTAACGCCGATAAGACAACAAGACGCAAAACTGCAAGACACAAGAGAAGAAAGAGAAAATAGAGAACATTTCGCAATGCCGCTGCATCACTTTGAAGATTTGGAAGTTTGGAAGCGGAGTTCTCGACTGGCAATCTCAGTTCTTGAGTTGATCGACCCCGTGAAACTATATGCTTTACGGGATCAGATGGCGCGGTGCTGCATTTCAGTGCCCTCCAACATAGCGGAGGGTGCCGAACGTGAGAGTGACAGGGAATTTCGACGGTTTCTTTCTATCGCCAAAGGTTCGGCAGGCGAACTCCGCACCCAGCTTTATATCGGACTTCACGCCGGAGTATTCACCGCTACGGCAGCCACACCGCTGATACAGGAAGCCAAGGAAATTGCTTCCATGATTGAAGGCCTCAGAAAACGCCTCGGAGGCAATTTATTCAACGCCATGCTCTCTTTCTTCTTCTGATTCTTCTCTTGCGTCTTCAAGTCTTGCGTCTCAATTCTACAACATCTAAACGACACATCTACCCCCACCCCCCTATGTCTGATTATAAAGTCCGTGATATCACCCTGGCCGATTTCGGCCGCAAGGAAATTGAAATTGCCGAGCACGAGATGCCCGGCCTGATGGCCACCCGCGCCAAGTATGGCCCCGAGAAACCGCTGCAAGGCGTGCGCATCATGGGCTCACTGCACATGACCATTCAAACCGCAGTGCTCATTGAGACGTTGGTGGACCTCGGTGCGGAAGTGCGCTGGGTGTCCTGCAACATCTTCTCGACCCAGGACCACGCCGCAGCCGCAGTGGCTGCATCCGGTATCCCAGTGTTCGCATGGAAGGGCGAAACCCTCGAAGAATATTGGTGGTGTACCTGGAAGGCACTGGTCAACCCAGCTGGCCTCGGCCCTCAACTCATCGTCGATGACGGAGGTGATGCCACCCTGCTCATCCACAAGGGGTTTGAAATGGAAAACGGTTCCGATTGGATCACCACCGCCTCCGGCAGTCACGAGGAACAAGTCATCAAAGAACTGCTCAAAAAGATCCAGGTCGAACAACCCGGCATCTTCCACCGCTTCGTCGCCGACTGGAAGGGCGTTTCCGAAGAAACCACCACCGGAGTGCACCGTCTCTATCAAATGGCCAAGGCCGGCACCCTGCTGGTGCCCGCCATCAACGTCAATGACTCAGTCACCAAATCAAAATTCGACAACCTCTACGGTTGCCGCGAGTCGCTCGTCGATGGCATCAAACGCGCCACCGATGTAATGATCTCCGGCAAAGTCGGCGTGGTCTGCGGCTACGGCGACGTCGGCAAAGGCTGCGCCCAAGCCCTGCGCGGCCAGGGTGCACAAGTGGTGGTCACCGAAGTGGATCCGATCTGCGCGCTGCAAGCTGCCATGGAAGGATTCCGCGTGTTGCCCGTCGAGGACACCCTTGGCTGGGGCGATATTTATGTTACCACCACCGGCAACAAGGATATCATCCGCCTCGAGCACATGGAAAAAATGAAGGACCAGGCGATCGTCTGCAACATCGGCCACTTCGATAACGAAATCCAAATCGACAAGCTCAACAACGCCCCGGGCGTGGTTCGTAAAAACATCAAGCCGCAAGTTGATAAGTACACGTTCCCCACCGGCAACAGTCTCTATATGTTGGCAGAGGGCCGTCTCGTCAACTTGGGCTGCGCCACCGGCCACCCGAGCTTCGTTATGTCCAATAGCTTCACCAACCAGACACTCGCCCAAATCGACCTCTGGAAAAACAAGGATGTCTATCAAGCCGGCCAGGTCATGGTTCTATCCAAAGTCCTCGACGAGGAAGTCGCCCGACTCCACCTCGCCAAAATTGGTGTAAAACTCACCCAGCTCACCCCCGAGCAGGCAGACTACATCGGCGTGCCGGTGGAGGGCCCGTACAAGGCCGACCACTACCGCTATTGATCGATGATCAGAGGGGCACGGGCGGCCCGCCCGTGTTCTTCTATCCATCAAACATAGAAAATGATCAAGATCACCAGCCAGCTCCTCGACGAAGTCACCGCCAAGGCGAAGGTCTCGCCGCGGCTTCGGATGAACCACAATTTTCATCCGGAATTGTCTGACCCCGTGCAGCGCCTGCTCAATGCGCTGGAACCGTGGGCCTATATCCGGCCGCACAAGCATGTCACCAAAGAGGAATGCTTCGTGCTGTTGCGTGGAACCGTCCTGGCGGTGGTCTTTAACGATGACGGCTCCATCCGCGACCATTGTCTCCTGAATGCCGCCAGCGGCAACCTCGCTGTGGAATTCGAAGAAAATTCCTATCACACGCTCGCCTCCCTCGAATCCGGCTCGGCGATCTATGAAATCAAGGAAGGTCCGTTTGTTCCGCATACCGAAGGAAGTTCCGCACCTTGGGCACCCTGCGAAGGAACTCCCGAGGCGCGAGGCTTTCTCACCGGCCTCTTTGCCAGTCTGGGCATCGCGCCACCCATCGCCTGAACCGTGTGGTAGTTCATTGCAATTACCTGTAGTTATGATTGCCACGACAGCGATGACGATCGCATCGTGGGGGCGTGCTTTTTCGGCAGATATATCAGCCGATCCCAAAAATTCCAGATCTGTCTATTTCGCCGGTTTGAGGGCGACGTGGTTGAGGTGGTCGAGCAATTCGTGGCACATGGATTCGCGGAGGGCGGCGGCCTCTGGAGCGGCGTAGAGGTTGTGCCACTCCTTGGGATCTGCCTGCAGATCATAGAGTTCGCCGGCCACCGCGTCGGTCAGTTCGACGTGACCTTGGCCGACCGGCCCTTTGGGAAAGGACAGGATCAACTTGCTAGTGCTGGTGCGCCACATGAAGGCCACCGCCTGGGGGCGGTCACTGTACTCGCAAAATCCAGCTTTTCTGTTGCTGGTATCCAGCAGGTTTTCGCCGGGTTTGCCGGTGAGGGGGATGCCGGCGAGGGCCGCGATGGTCGGATAGATATCAACTTCCT
This sequence comes from Akkermansiaceae bacterium, assembly GCA_903875675.1. GTDB lineage: Bacteria > Verrucomicrobiota > Verrucomicrobiia > Verrucomicrobiales > Akkermansiaceae > Luteolibacter. Next base: position 373 of record CAIQXC010000376.1, on the reverse strand, counting down.
CAGCCATGCGGTGGTCAAGGGAGCCGCGTTTGGCGGCCGGCACGGCGGTGCCTGAGAGGATCAACGGGACGCGGGCGCTGGCGTCGTAAAGGCAGTATTTGTTAAAGCGGTAGTAGCGTTCTCCTAACATTTCCCCGTGATCAGAGACATAGATGATGAGACAATTTTCCAACAATCCTTTGGCACGCAGCTTATCCATGACGCGGCCGAACATGTTATCTATCCACGAGCAATTGGCCCGGTAGCGCAGGACCATTTGCTGCCATTGCTGTTTGGTGGCCTTGCTCCAAAATTCGCGATACATATCCTGGCGGTCGTTGCCGGTGGCGTGACAGGGTTCGACTTGAGCCAGCGTGGGTTGGGCGGGCACTGG
>CAIQXC010000375.1 GCA_903875675.1 Akkermansiaceae bacterium | reverse complement strand
GCCTGGTTCAAGGAAACTCGCGGCATCATTCTCGCCGTCCAGCGCCAGCCGGGGGTGAACACCGTGGCTGTGGTGGACGCGATCAAAAAGCAGCTTCCCACGCTGCGGGCGCAGATTCCCGCGGCGGTGAGCATTGATTTTCTCTTCGACCGGTCGCAGGGAATTCGCAAGTCCGTCCTCGATGTCGAAAGAACTTTGATGCTGACCGTTGCTCTGGTGGTCATGGTGATTTTTGTCTTCCTGCGCAATGTGTCGGCCACGGTCATTCCCAGTCTGGCGCTGCCGCTGTCCATCGTTGGCACCTTTGCCGCCATGAAAATCGCCGGCTTCAGCCTCGACAATCTATCCCTCATGGCGCTGACGCTCTCCGTTGGTTTCGTGGTGGATGATGCGATCGTGATGCTCGAAAACATCGTGCGTCACATGGAAAACGGCGAGCCCCCCATGGCCGCTGCGCTGCGCGGGGCGAAAGAAATCGGCTTCACCATCATCTCGATGACGCTGTCCCTCTCGGCGGTTTTCATCCCGGTGCTGTTCATGAGCGGATTACTGGGGCGATTGCTGCATGAATTCGCCGTGACCATCATCTGCGCGGTGCTGATTTCCGGCTTCGTGTCGCTCTCGCTGACTCCCATGATGTGCAGCCGCTTTGTGCATTCCGTGCGCGAGCAAAAGCACGGCGGACTCTACAATTTATTCGAACGTTTTTTTGAGGGTTTCCGCTCGCTGTACGAGCGCACGTTGCGGCTGGCGATGAAACATCATCGTATCACGCTGGGCGTGGCGCTGGCCACGTTCGCGGCCACGGCAATATTGTTTAACCTGATTCCCAAGGGATTTTTCCCGGACGAAGATACCAACCAGCTTTTTGCCATCACCGAGGGCGCTCAAGACATCTCCTTCGAGGCCATGAAGGCGCACCAGCAGTCGGCAGCAAAGATTGTGGCGGCCAATACCAACGTCGCCGCCTTCATGTCGGCGGTCGGGCTGGGCGGCTCTACCATCAGCGGCAATAACGGACGTATTTTCATGCGGCTCAAGGATCGTTCCGAACGCCGCCAAAGCGCGGCTGAAATCACCCAGGATCTGCGCAAGCAGTTTGCCGGCATTCCCGGCTTCAATGTGTTTGTGCAGAACCCGCCACTCATTCGTGTCGGCGGTACCCTGACTAAGGCGCTGTATCAATTCAGCCTGCAGGACACCGATACGCAGGAGCTGTTCAAGTGGACGCCCGTCTTGCTCCAGAAAATCGCCGAACACAAGGATGTGTTTCAGGATGTGACCAGCGATCTGCAAATCGCCAGCCCGCAGTTGGTCGTGGATATTGATCGCGATAAAGCCGCCGCCCTCGGGGTCACCGCTGCGCAAATCGAAACGGAACTTTACCATGCTTTTGGTTCGGGCCAGATCTCGACCATTTATGGCGATCTTGCCGAGTACTGGGTGGTCTTTGAGGTCCTGCCAGAGTTCCAGCGCGACCCGGATGCCTTGGGTCGGCTTTATATCACCTCCGCCAGCGGCAAGCTGGTGCCCTTGAGCGCCGTTGCCCGCTTCTCCCGCGGGTTGGGACCGATGACCATTTCCCACGTTGGGCAACTGCCGTCGGTTACCGTGTCCTTCAATCTCGTGCCCGGCGTGGCGCTGGGGACGGCGGTGGAGAAAATTCACGACCTCCAGGCCGAATTGCATCTACCCGCCACCATCACGGCCAGTTTCCAGGGGTCGGCGGCCGTGTTCCAATCGTCTCTGTCGGGTCTTGGTTTTCTGCTGCTGATGTCGATCCTGGTTATCTATATCATTCTGGGAATTCTCTACGAAAGCTTCATCCACCCGCTGACCATTTTGTCGGGATTGCCGTCGGCG
>CAIQXC010000374.1 GCA_903875675.1 Akkermansiaceae bacterium | reverse complement strand
CCACCCAACGGCACCACCCAACGGCACCACCCAACGGCACCACCCAACGGCACCACCCAACGGCACCACCCAACGGCACCACCCAACGGCACCACCCAACGGCACCACCCAACGGCACCACCCAACGGCACCGTTTGATAGACTTCGGGGATTGCGGCGGCAAGTCATGGTTTGGAGCTGGTGGGCTGAGGAATTGATGCTGTTGAAGCTGGGCGTGTCCGTTTGACGAAACCGGGAATTACTAGAAAATTGTTGGAGCGCAAGCAAAAATATCAGAAAACAGAAAATATATTCCGGTCTGCCCGGCGTCCTGTTCGACGAAAAATCCTTCAACACATATATCCCCTACCTCAAACTCAAACTCGCGTCATGGGTGTCGGCCGGTCAGATCGAAGTCCTCTTCGCATTTCGCATTTCGCATTTCGCATCGTCTGAGGCATGCCGCACAAGCATAGCTGCCGGATTGTAGCCGCGTGTTTACTGCGGAAACACGAGTTTCTCTGTTTTTGATGAGCCGCGCCCGAAGCCGTCGCCCAAGTCCTTGCTCGAGACGTAAATCATCAGGCTGATGAGCATCAGCGCAAACGCCGTCTGCACCACTTCAAGCACTCGCGCCTTAACCGGACGGCGGGCAATTTTTTCCAGGATGGCGAGGGTGATGTGGCCGCCATCCAGCACCGGCAAGGGCAGCATGTTGAGCACCGCCAGATTCACGTTGAAGAGTACCATGAAGGCCAGCAAGCGGCGCCAGGCATGTTCGGTTTGTAGGATGGCATACTGGTGCTTCGCAATACCGATGGGGCCGCTCAAGTGGTCGATGCCGATGCTCGAATCGCGCGACACCAGGCGGCTGATAGTCGTCCACATCATCGTCAGGCTGTCGGCCACCTGCTGCAGTGGCCCGGGGTTGATAATCGCTTCATCAATGAAATTCACATCGTCAAAGCTCACACCGATCATCGGTCCCTGGCCTGCCGGTGACAGCGGCACCAACGGGATGATGCTTATTGTTAGATCGGTGTGATTGCGCACAACCGCAATCTCGACGGGCTTGGTTTCGGCCTTTTTGATGTGGTCGTAGGCAGCGCTGGCATTGATGATTTTCTCGCCGTCGATGGAGACGATTGTGTCACCGGGTTTGAGCCCGGCGCGGCTGGCGGGGCTGTCCTTGCTGACGCTCGAGACGTCAATCCGGATCCCCTGGGGCATGATGCCGACGCGGCGCAATCCGCTGCGTTGGAACCAGTGGCTTTTTGCCGGGATGTCAAATGTTGAGACGAGCTTGAGCGGGGCGGGTTCCCCGGGCCGTTCGACGGTGAATTCAATCTCGCTGCCCTGGCTCAAAATGATGCTTTCGGAAATACTCTCGAGGGTACCGGCATATCCCCGCACCGTCTTGCCGTTGACCGCGATGATTTTGTCCCCGACGAGCAGACCGGCCTTTTGTGCCGGACTATTCGTCATGACCGTCCCGATCACTTGGGTCGGCACGAAATCATTCGGCTTGCCAACCTTCCACACCACCACTGCGCTGAGCAATGCCAGCATCAACGAAAACAAGGGCCCCGCAAACGCCACGATGATCTTGTCCAGCGGCGTGACCGGTGGCAACGCCGCTGCTGCCGCACCACCGCCTTCAATCGCTTCCATCGGTGCCATTTGCGGCAGCGCGACAAACCCACCCGCCGGGATCCATCCCAGCCCGTATTGCACGCCGTTGATCGTTTTGCTCCAGATCGGCCTGCCAAACCAGATTTGGAAGCGGTCGATTTGCAGGCCGCGCCATTTGCCCGCCAGAAAATGCCCCAGTTCGTGGGTGAAAATGATCACATTGAAAATCATCACGACGACGAAAATCAACAACGCAACGTGCAAAACTGTGTAAAGGGTGGACATGGGCAACGGGGGAAGGCCAGAACTTAGCGTCACCGGTCATTCCGGCAAGCTCTTAAACTTCAAATCCACATGGTTATCTTTCCCAACAGCTTAGACACCTCATTTCTCCATGCCCTGCCTCACTTTCTATCGGCGGCGGCGATGCTTTGACTTGGTCGTTTGTTTCCGGTGCTGGGGCGGACCGGCCTTCGCCGCCGCCTTTGGCTTGGGCTTGTCGTGCTTTTTAACAACCGCCGACGGGCGCCGGGCTGGTATGACCCGCAGCGCCGTGGTCGGTTTGCCGGCCAAGGTGAAATCCACAAAGCGACGTGTGGTGTCGATGGCGATGACCCGCAGTGGCACGCGCATGCCGGACTGGACGATGCGGCCATCGAAGGACGCCCAGGCCATGCGGTGGGCCTCGAAGCGCCAGCGGCCGTCGGGCAGGTCCTCGCGTTTGACGACGCCGCGGACGCCGAGAGCGGGGATTTCGACCATCAGGCCCATTGGGCGGGCCTCGGTGATGAGGCCGTCGAAGAGTGGGGGATTGGCGGAGCTGACGACGGACTGGAGGTATTCCAGCAGTTTGAGTTGTTTGGTTTCGCCCTCGGCTTCGGCGGACACGCGTTCGGTGTCGGAGATATGGCGGGAGATGTCGCGCATTTCGGCGAACGATGGTGTGCGGTCGGCTGGCTTGGGCGGATTGTCCAACAACGGCTGCAAAGCGCGGTGGACGATGAGGTCGGCGTAGCGGCGGATCGGGCTGGTGAAATGGCAGTAATCGCCCTTGGCCAGGCCGTAGTGGCCGAGCGATTCCACGGAATAGGCGGCACGCTTGAGGCTTTTTAGCAAACCGAGTTTGATGACGTGCTCCTCCGGGCTGCCCTTCGAATCGTCGAGGAGTTTTTGGATATGCGCCCGGTTGGTCAGATCGCCCGGGTTGTAGCCATAGAGCTTAGCGGTGGCGGTGTAATCCAACAATCGTGACGGATCGGGATCCTCGTGGATGCGGTGGATGGCGGGCTTTTGGCGCTCGCGCAGGACCCGCGCCACGGCATCGTTGGCGGCCAACATGCATTCCTCCACCAACTGGTGACTGGCGGTGTGCACGACCGGATCGACGGCGATGGCCCGGCCCTGATCATCGATGCGGACGCGGATCTCGGGCATTTCCAGATCCAACGCGCCATGCTTGAAGCGGCGTTGGCGCAGGACGCTGGCCAGTTGCCAGCCCTCACGGACCATCCCGGCCAAGGCTGGATCGGAGCCGACGGGTGCGGGTTTGCCATCGAGAATTGCCTGGGCTTGTTCGTAGGAGAGCTTGGCACGGCTGTGGATGACTGCGTCGATGAAACGGGCCTTTTTGACTTCTCCGTCCGGCGCAATGTCCAGCAAAGCACACTTGGTCAGACGGTCCACGTCCGGCTTGAGCGAACAGATGCCATTGCTCAATTCGGTGGGCAGCATCGGCAGCACCCGGTCCACCAGATAGGTGGAATTGCCGCGCTCGGCAGCCTCGCGATCCAACACGCCACCGGGTTTCACATAATGGGAGACGTCGGCAATGTGGACGGCTAGGGACCAGCCGCGGGCGGTTTTCTCCAACCAGATGGCATCATCGTGGTCCTTTGCATCGGCCGGATCGATGGTGATGACCAGTTGCTTTCGCCAATCCTTGCGGCGTGCAATCTCGGCTGGATCAGGAGTCTCCGGGGTGGCTCGGGCAGCACCAAGTACCTCATCGGAAAATGACGTGCGCAGCCCAAATCGATGAATCACCGCGATCATATCCAGCCCCGCATCGCCGGGCCAGCCGAGCACTTCGATGATCCGGCCGCGCGGTGCCACCGCCCGCTCGCTCCACTGCACCAGATCGACGACAACGAGTTGGCCGTTCTGGGCGGTGGTCTCACCGATAACCTCGATATCGCCATCAAGCGCCTTGTCATCGCAGGTGACCGAGGCGTGGCACCCCTGCTGGTGGAAAATGCCGACCAGCTTGCCGGAGCGCCGCGAGAGAACTTTTTCGACTTTGCCGCTCGGTCCATCGGGTGAGGCTTCATCGCGGAAGCGGCTGCGGGAATCGGCCCGCGGTTTCGGGTTGCGCAGGGAAACGAGGACGCGGTCGCCGTCCAGTGCGGTGGCGGTTTCGCGGCGGGGGATTTGGATGCGGGAAAGTGCGGCAAGGTCCAGACCCGTGGCGAGGTTCGGGTCGGCGCTGAGGTCGGGAAAAAAGAACGCGTGGCCTTTGGGATGGAACTTGAGGGTGCCGACCAAATGTTTGTCGGAGCGGCCACAAACGTCGTAGCGCGCCTTTTTGCCTTCCGTCACCCATCCCTCTCCCACCACGGCCTCCAGCACCGAGCGTAGTTCAGCGCGGCGCTCGAAGGGCACCCCAAGGTTGCGGGCCAACTCGGATTTGGTCATCGGCTGGTAGCCGCCGCAACGCATGAAATTGAGCAGTTTATCTCGCAGATTGTTACCGGGCATGGCCCAAGCTTGCGCCAAAACCGGCCGCCTCGCAACGCCAATCCCGGAAAATCATCGGTTACTAAAGTTGCGATTTGATTGTTTGCGTTGCCATTGCCAGACAACTCGTTTAGTATCGCCCCACGCCAGTCCTAATCCATCAACCCTTATGAATGCCCCAGTCTCCCGCCGCCGCAGCGGCTTCACCCTCATCGAGTTGCTCGTCGTCATCGCCATTATCGTGGTGCTCGCTGCCGCCGGCTTTTCCGCCGGTATCATCGCCATGAACCGTGCCAAAACCATCGCCTCAGTCGCCACCGCCAAGGCACTCGAAAATGCGGTTAACAATTTCTACACCGAATACGGAAGCCTGCCCGACGTGCCCTACAAAGTGCAAACCGACAGTGGTGAAGGCGTGAGACTGCTCAATATTTTGCTGGGGCTTGAGGAAAATTCCAACAAAATGCAGAATGCCCGAATGCTCAAGTTGCTGCAGGCCGTGGAAACCAAGACTAAGTCCAAAGGCTTGCTCTATAGCTCCAGCGGCCGCGCCGTAGGCCTCTATGACGCCTGGGGCAGCCCCTTCACGGTGGAAACCGATGTCAATTATGAGGAACGCCTGCGCGTGTCTCTCGGCGATAAGACCGAGCTGCTCAACGGCCGCCGTGTCGCTGTCTATTCTCCTGGTGCCGACAAAAAATACGGCACGACGGACGATGTGAAGTCGTGGTGACATGCCCCTTATTCTTGCATCCGGGTCTCCCCGCCGCCGCGACCTGCTAACACGGGCCGGACTGGAGTTTCAAGTGGTGGTGTCCCCCGCCGAGGAAATCCACGACCCGGCTCTTCCTCCAGATCACCTGTGTGAGGAAAATGCCAGGCTAAAGGCTGCCGCTGTGGCCCTCAGCCACCCTCACGCCACCGTTATTGGCGCAGATACGTTGGTATTTATCGATTCCGATGCGCTCGGCAAACCCGCCGATCTGAATGAGGCGCGGGCCATGCTGCGGCGCTTGTCCGGGCGCGCCCATACCGTCTGTACCGGCGTCTGCGTGATCCGCCCGGGCGGGGCCATCCACACGTTTCATGAACTCTCCGAGGTGGTCTTCCGGGTGCTCGATGAGGCCGCCATCGATGCTTACTTCCAATTGGTCGATCCGCTTGACAAGGCCGGTGCCTACGGCATCCAAGTCCACGGCGAACGCATTGTGGCAGAAATCCGCGGCAACTTTGACAATGTGATGGGCCTGCCGGTGACCCGCTTGTTGGAGGTGCTCGGCAGCGCGGCGTCCATGGCAGCATTGGCGTCCCCGCCTTCAAGGAGCATTGGGAAAACCGCCCGTGCCTCACTTGGCCGCAAATCGCGAGGGAATTGAATTGACTGATTTTCTGGTCGTTTTAGATTGTTCGGGCGACAACCAAACAACTCAGCATTTCCGAGTTCAAGACGCATTGCACCTCACCCCGCACTGCCCGCTCGTCATTGACGACACCGCATTTGCCAAGAAGGGCGATAGCTCCGTCGGGGTGACCCCGATGTACAACGGAGCGGCTCGGCAAGAAAACACGGTTGGCTAGGTTGGCAGTGAAATGTTCGCCATGGCACCGGTAGTGGATCTTCCACTTTTGGGTTCGCATGGTGGCGCAACGCAAGATCCTTATGTCAAGACTCCTGTCCAAACGCATCATCTTCGTCAACCACTGCCTTGTCGTCGCTGGCGCAGTTGCCAAGCGACAAATTTCCGGTGGCTTCCGCTGGCTCATGCCGCTGCTTATGCTGTGCTGCATAGTGAATCGCCTGCCAGCCTGTGGGCGGCGTTTTAGAAAGCCGCTGAAGTGGGCGACTTGAACGTCGGATGGCGCTTGCGTTAGATCTTCTTCGAGAGCTTCTAACTAAACTCTTCTTCCTGCGACCAGTACGGGGATTTCACCTACACCGACAATGGCACCTCGATCACCATCACTGGCTACCCGGCCACTGCGGCGGGTGCCGTGGCCATCCCCGCGTCCATCGTCGGCAAACCCGTAACCATCATCGGGAATGAGGCATTTCGTGATTGCACCGGCCTGACCCGCGTGCTGATTCCGGCCAGCGTCACCAGCATCGAGGACTTCGCATTCTATGACTGCAGCAGTCTGACGGGCATCACGATCCCAGCCGGAGTGATCGACATCGGGAGTTATGCGTTTGCATTGTGTGACAGCCTGGCCAGCGTAAGAATCGCCGATGGCGTCGTCAGTATGGGCGAGGGCGCGTTCTATGGCTGCGCCAAGCTGGCCCAAGTGACGATTCCAGCCAGCATCATCAGCATCGGGGAATCCGCGTTCGCCTATTGCAGCGCCCTGCTGAAAGCATCATTCACAGGCAATGCCCCGGTTATGGGAAAGACCGTTTTTGATGGATGCGCCAGCGGATTCACGGTGGATTATTTCGGCGACAAAACAGGCTTTGCTTCGCCGAAATCGTTGGGTTACGCCACGTTCAACATGGTGGCGGGGACTCCGTTCGCCACCTGGCTTGTAGAGAAATCATTGCCATACAATGCGAATCCGCAGGACGACCCTAACGGTGACGGGGTAAATTTGTTCATGGCCTATGCCCTCAACCTTGAACCCGCGCAGGACTTGAACGGAAGCATGCCCCGGGCGGTGTACGTTTCGGGCCGGATGAGGATCACGTTCTACGCAGGCAGAGTTGGCGTGACATATATCCCTGAGAGTAGCACCAACCTGGTGGATTGGAGCAGCGATAATGTTACCATTTCCGCCCCTGATGCCAACCAGGTTCGAACGGCATCGGTGACCATGACCGTTCCAAGCCGCTACCTGCGCTTGAGGGTTGTGGCACCCTGAGTTATTGCCCCCCTCCGATCATGAGCGCCCGCTACTTTCCCGACAATTCTGCCATGAGCTATCTATTTACTATTTTCTCCATTCCAGTCAGATGCCCATGACGGTGCGGCGCAGCATGCCCAGCACTAACAGGCTGTTGCGAATGCGCACCCGGCTCTCATCCTCGCGTGCGGTCACATCAAGGCGCTGGTGCAGTCCGCGCTCGAAGCCCTTGGTTTGGCCCAGGAGCTGCCAACCTTGCGCTTTGCCACTCTCCAGATTAGCGCCATCGCCACCCGGCTATGGCGCATTTTCTTGACTTGGCGTCTTGGGTTCAGAGCCTCAGCAAACGACCTCGTTTTCTAACTTCTTGACGAGAACGCGCGGATTATGGCTTGGGCGGCTCGTGGAGCAGCGCGGCGCAGTCACGGCGGAAGGCGGTGATTTGCGCTTCCTGTTGGGCGCTGTAATGGCCGCTTCGCTGCGCGTAGGTGTCCATCCAAGTGAGCAGTCGGCAGAGGGTATCCGCATCGGGAGAAACGCCGGCGTGTTGGTCGGGATGGGTGAGCAGCTTCCAAAGTTGGCTGTTAGCGGCGGTGCCTTCGCCGGGCACCGACAGATCACGTTCGAAGGCGCGTTTTTTCAAATCGCCGTCGGCAAATGTCAGCAATGAGTTATATGCCTGATCGGGCGTTAGATCAAATTTGGCGGCAGCGGCATCCTTGGCGCCGGGGTGATGGCACTCGACGCAGTGCCGATCCAGCGCGGGCTGGACGAGTTTGTCGAAGCGCAATGGCCAGGATCCGTCCGGGCCTGGAGTGATCTGGGAGGGGTCGCGAGTGGCGGCAATGGCCAAGCGGCCGGCAGTCGGCGAGGCTTCACGGGCATCATGGCAACCGATGCAGGCGAGCGTCTGGCCCGGCATCACATAGGTGAGAGTGCGCATCGTTTGCACGGCAACCCCAGCCGCATCCAACGCCTGAAAAAACACCGGCACGCCCGAGGGCAGACGGAAATTCACCGAGCCATCCGCTTCCACCGGAACCGTGCCAAGCACGAATTTGCCTGGATCCTCGGCCGATACCCCGAGGCTCGGCTGGTTCATCTGCGGTTGCACTTTTGGCGGCACCGCCACCACTCGCAGCGCTTTAACCGTGCCCGGCGCGATGCCGGTCAGACCGCGGGCAACATCCTGCACCAGCACCCGGCCTTCCTGAGGCCCGCCACGATCAGTTAGGGTTGCTTGGATCGGCGGCTGTGGCCGCGGCGCGACGGGCATAGGCGAGGCTGAGGAGATATCAGCATCGCGATGCAATAACTCCAGGTTGCCAAACGCATCCAATAGATAGATACCGGTCGAGTTGCGCGGGTTTTGCTCATCGCTGGCCCGGCAATGCGGCGGCAGTTTTCGGTCTGACCAACTAACAAGGAAAAATTCCTCGGACAGCGGCCACGGGTTGGCATAATACTGATCGACGTTCCCCTCGGTTTCCGGAAAGGGCACATCGGGCGTCAACCGGGTGATAGGGGCATCGCCCTCGGTGCCAGCCGAGCGATCTAACAGACACAAGGTGCCGCCGTAGATGGAATGGTGGGCAGCGGCAGTGAACACCAACTTGGACGAACCGGGGATGGAACGCGCCTCGATTTTGACTTGGGGTTTGACGGTGTAATTGCCATAGACGAGTTGCGGGTTGCCGCCATCCTGGTTAGCCGACCACAGGCTGAAAAAATGCCCGTTGAAGCGGTCGATATAATCCCAGCGGGTGTAGAGCAGGCGGCCGTCGTTAGCAACGCTGGGGGTCCACTCGAAATTTTCAAAAGCGGAGAGCGGGCGGATGTGACTGCCATCGGCGTTCATGCCGTGCAAGGTAAAGACAGGCACCGGTCGGAAGTTATCGCCGCCACAGCGGACATAACTATCAGGCAAGTCGGCGTTGCGCGTTGAGTCGGAAAACCACTCGCTGCATTGGATGGCCGTGCCCTTGCGAGTGGACACAAAGGCCAGATCACCGGCGGGCAGGTAACGCGCATCGAAGTCGTCATATTTTCCGTGGGTGATCTGGCGGCGGCCGGAGCCATCGGCGTGGATCTCGTAAATGTGATAGAACGCATCTTCCGGCAAGCGGGCCTTGTCGGCCTTGTTGGGTTCGGCGGCCAGTTCCGGATGGAACCGGCAATAGCTGAAGAGGATATTTTTCCCGTCAAATGCGAGTTCCGGGCCCATGAAGGAGCCTTCGGGCATATCGCTGGTGAGGCATCGCACGGTGGGGGTGGCTGACTTAAAGCCCTCTAGCAGGCAGATGCCGCCGCCGCCGCGCGACCACCAACCGTAATGTTGGTCGCTCATGTGGGGAAACATCCCGGGGGCGCGTTTCACAAATAACAACGAGTCGAAAGCAAGTAACGGATTTGATAGAGCCAACTCGCGAACCGTCCAGCGGGCACGCAAGTCGAGCGCACGGCGGGCGTCGGCGTCCATCGTGCTGCTGGCATTCAGGCGGGCAATCTCACGCAGGGTGTCTTCGGCCTCATCGGTGTGGCTGCCGAGACGGCGCAGGCTGGCCGCCAGCTTGAAGCCACGCTCGAGCACCGTGGCGAGTGGCAGCGTGGGGGCTTGGTCGGCGGGGAGGTGAGCCACCGACCAGGGGCTGACACTGCTCTGGGTGGCGGGTTTGCCGAGTGCGATATTGTCGCTGGAACCGGTAGCGAACACCTCCACCTCGTCCAAGTGGAGATAATCGGTGCCGGGCAGTGCCAGGCGCAGAAAGCGTGCGCTGCTGCCATGCAAGGGGATACTTAGCGCGTGCTTGTCAGGAAAACCAAGAAACCGCGTGCCATCATGTTCATACAGCAACTTGAAAGTGGTGCCGTCCTCTGAGCCTAACACTTGGATCCTGTCATTGCGTTGCGCCATGCCCGGGTCGCACCGGTTCCAGAGGAGGACCCGGTCGAGTTGGATGGCTTGTTTGAGGTCCACCTGCCACCACGGATGTTTCTCACAATCCGTGTGAAACCCCCACAAACCGTTCTTCACCCCGTCCACCCCGCCTGCCGCGTCTGCGGCCGGGCTCACTGGCGAAGCGGGTTTTGTCACCCGGCAGGCGTCTTGGCGCAGCCAGTCGGCTTCGACCTGGGCACGCCAGGCGGCAACCTGCGGACTGGCCTCGGCGGCATGAAGAGGAAAAACTGGCAATAGCCAAAACAAAGGCAGCAAGTACACGGGTCTCATGGTTGGAGCTGGGTTGGACTGGGTCAATACGACGGATTATCGGGCGTCCGGTCAAGCATTTTCGGGGTGTGGGCGGCAAGGGCACAGGGCGAAAGCCCTGCCTACTCAACACACAGCACCCCGCCGCCACATGAGCCGCCAAGCAATCACGCTGGGATACGGGATCGGCTATTCCGACTCATTCGCATCTGATGAATGAACATGAACCCCGCACATCCAACACCTCACGTTGAAAGAATGAATACGAACATTGTCCGAAGCATACTTCGCACCAGCGTGGCATGCTGGGCCATTGATTGGCGCTCAATACACCTGATTATGGGTTCCCGCATCAAGGAGAACGATGGTGATGAAGCCGCCTTCTTCGCGGTAGATCACGCGCAGATCCCAGGCGGCGGAGAAGGCGCGCAGTCGTTTCATTTTCCCCTTCAGGGCATGGTCATGCAGATTCGGGTCAAGGTGGTTCGTTTCAAAAGCAGCAATCGCTTGTTTGACGGCCGT
>CAIQXC010000373.1 GCA_903875675.1 Akkermansiaceae bacterium | reverse complement strand
GTCTCGTTCTTTGGCACCAATTCTTCTGGCGAGTGCCGCCAGTCGGCGATGTATTCCGGGTGGGGAATCGACTCATCATCGTCCGGGCTTTCGGTTGCCGCTTCCAATGAAACGGTGTCAAGACCGTCGCTTTTCCTGATGACTTTGAGTGCGGCGTGAGTGGCAATGCGCATCAGCCAGGTGGCAAAGCCCGCCTCGCCGCGAAACCCGTCCAGATGCTCCAGCGCGCTCAGGAACGTTTGCTGGGTCACATCCTCAGCATCCTGCTCATGCCTCAGCATCCGCAAAGCCAGGGAATACACCCGCTTTTCGTACCGATTGGCCAAGCTCTCGAAGGCAAACAACTCCCCCGCTTTGGCGCGCAGCACCAACTCGTCGTCAGCCGTTTCCGGATTGATTCGATCAGTCATAGGGATGGTTTACAAAATGGCATTGAACAAAGAGCCCACGAGCATGATGCCGGCGGCCACCACGCCGAAAAACGTGGCAATCAGGCGTGGCTTGAGCACCTTGCGCAGGATGATGGCCTCGGGCAAGGACAGAGCGATGACAGACATCATAAGAGCCAGCACCGTGATGTGGCTTCCAAAATTGGGGAGCGCCGGCATCCTGCCGGCTGTGTTTGGCATCCTGCCAAACACTCTTCAGCGCAAGAGCCGCACGCGTACAGAAATTCAAGATGCAATCTTTTCATGGATCAGGCCGTTTCAAAGGATTGGATACATCATGGTGCCGTGTAGATCAACCAGACACCACCTAACACAACAAGCACGCCGCACACGCCTTTGATGCGAGTGACAGCCATGGAAGTTTCATTCCAGTTGAGGAATCTCTGCACCACCTCCGTGGAGGTGCCGGCCAGCACGATGACCGCGCAATGGCCGATGCCGTAAGCCAGCAGCAATGACGCGCCATACCACGGGGCGGTCTTCGCCAGCTTGAAGGTGACCCCCAGCATCGGCGCCATGTAGGCAAACGTGCAAGGACCCAAGGCCACACCAAACACCAACCCGAGAATCAGGGCGGCGAGCAGTCCCTTGCGTTTCAAACCCACCTGACCGGGCCCGGAAAAAGGCAACGGGACCACATCCAACAAATGCAGTCCAACCACCAGGAAGATAACTGCCACGAAGTAGTTCCCATAGCGGCCCACGTCACCCAGCATGCGACCCGCGCCCGCCGTGATCGCGCCAATTGCCGCAATGGTGATAAGGATGCCCACGGCGAACAAGGTTGAGGTCCAGAACGCACGCCGCGTGGTGACCGCGCCCTGCTCGCTGATGAAGCCGACGATAAGCGGGATGCTCGCCAGATGACACGGGCTGAGCACAATACTCAAAATGCCCCACACCACAGCGGCACCTAGAGCGACCCATGGTGCGCCTTCGACCGCGTGGCTCAGGTTGGTGAAAAGTTGTTCCATGGTTAGAGATCAACGCCCAGTTCCTTCCACTTGGCGAGGATGTCCTCCTTGCCAAAGAAACCGGTGTGGCGGAACATTTCCTTGCCGGCGGCATCAAAGAAGATCTGAGTGGGAATCATCTCCACACCATACTGCTTGCCGGCGTCTTCATTCTGCCACACGTCAATGAACTCAACGTTCATCTTGCCGGCATATTCCTTTTTGAGCCCATCCAGGATCGGGGCCATCGCCTTGCAGGGAATGCACTTGTTCGCCCCCAGATCCAACAGCTTGGGAAGCTTGGCGGCGGCAGCGAATGAGGCCGAAGATTCCGCACCCGCAGTGGTGGCTAAGCGAGTATTGTCGGACTTGATGTTCTTGAGAATGAAGGCCGTCGCAACGGCGACCGCGACTGCCAATAGGATTGGGATTCTAGTGGATGTTTTCATGCTTGGATCATCAGGATGGTTTCAGTTAGCTATTGGAGCATGCACTTGATTTCGGCGAGGCCAGGCACCCGCCCGGCCACCTTGACTATGCCGTTGACGGCCAGCGCGGGCGTCATCATCACGCCAAACGCGATGATTTCTTTGAGGTCAGTGACCTTGCTGATGTGGGCGGCCATGCCGAGTTCCGCCACCGCTTGCGCGGTAGCTTGCGCGAGGGTTGTGCATTTGTGGCATCCCGTGCCAAGGATTTGAATATTCATGGTCTTCAATTTTAGGATTTGGGATTTAGAATTTGGAATTTTCTCCAATCAGGCGCAGCAGGCGACTTGAAGGGTTTGAACTTTTTCCCCGGCATCAACCCGGTTGATGCACTCGGCAAAGCTCAGCACGCAGGGGCAAGTGAGCCGATAGAATATCTGCTGGCCCCGCCGCTCGTCGGCGATCAGACCTGCATGCCGCAGCACCGTCAGGTGGCGGGATGTGGTCGAAGCCGCGCATCCGGCCGCCGTGGCGAGCTCGCAAGCACACACCGCGCCATGGCCCAAAGCATGAACAATGGCCATCCGGCCCGGATGACCGAGTGCCTTGAAGACCTCGGCCTGACGCTTGAGGGACGCCCTCGCCGGCTTGGGTGACGCTGTCTGGGATGTCTTCTCAACTTGCTGCATGCGTGAATAATTCGCATTTTCGCGAAGTCGTCAAATAATTTCTCGCACACTCGTGGAAACACCGCGGCTTTCACATCGGCGGTGGATAGAGGTAGGAATGGGGCATTACTGCCCCACCCCTCCCTCAGAACCGGACAGGCGGATTTCCCGCATCCGGCTCGCCAGTCGATGAGTGCCCGCATGTCAGGCTTGCGCCTTTCACTTCGTGGGACTCGCG
>CAIQXC010000372.1 GCA_903875675.1 Akkermansiaceae bacterium | reverse complement strand
GGTGGTCGGTGGCTTGATGGGGGTTCCATCGGCTGCCCCGGCGAGTTCGAGTTCAGGCAACATTTCACCGCGCAGAATATCGCGTCGCGAACCGCCGCCAGCGGCAATGTTTTGATCGCCGGCCTTCGGGTTGAAGGCAACCAGCTTCAATCCGCAGCGTGCACCGGCAACCGGCTTGATGCCTAACTGATCCCACGGAAACAACACCTCCGTCACCCAGTCTGTGCCGCTCGCGGCCGATGCCAGCGGCAGATCGGCTTTCCGGTCCGCTCGAAACGTCTTCCAGTCGTCCATGTCCACCGAGTCGCTGGAATCGCGACCGAGAGTGGGCCGAAGGGCTTCCGCGCTGCCGTCCTCGGGCCTAACCACCGTTTCGAGGATATTGCGCGGCCCTGCTCCGATGATCTGGGTGCGCAGGGCGTTCCAGTCCTTTTGCACCGAGAAGAAGTCCCGAGGCATGGTTGTTAGGATGGCCAACCCCTGCGGCGTCCAGCCCAAGCGCAGCGTGCCGCGGCCCTCGGCCAGCGGCAGCACCACCCCCTGTTGGCCCCAGTCGCCGGGCTTGCCGTCGATGGTCAGGCCGCTGACGGGTGGGATGCGCAAGCGCCATGAGACGTCTGCGCTGTAATGTGCGCCGCCGGCCGCCACGCCGAACTGGGCGCACGGTGAATGGTGCTTGTCCTTGAGGATGACGCTGACCTGGTCGCCGCCCCAGATGTTGCCTTGGTCGGCCTTGATGTTCGTGCGCCAGGCTGCCGCGCCGGCCTTGCCCGAGGGCGGATCTTCCTGATAGGAAAAATACAGGTTGGTTTCATCGAAGCGCACTCGCATCCGGGCATTGGGCGAAGCCGCCTTGCCATTTCCGCTGTGCACGGCGATGCCGCTGTCACCCGTCCAGGTGGGCTCGTCGAAGCGGGCATCCAGATGCACCGGGCCGTTTGTTGGGAACGCGAGGCAGTCCTTTTTGGGGTCGTAATAGACCAAGCCGAGACTCAGCGATTGGATGCCTAACATCTGGGACGCATAGATCCAGGGGGTATTGGTGGCTTGGATTGGAGTGCGGTCGCCGTTGACCCGAAAGGCGTGGCCGCCGTCGAACAAGGTCATAGCCAGGGGCATGCCGAAGGTATGGGGGCGTTTTTCGGGACCGGCGGCATCCTCCATCAGAGGTGCGCGGGGATAACCCAGCCACAACGTCCGATTGTCGTCGCGGCGGTCACCCGGGGCACCCAGGTTGAGCGCGGCCCGCTTGACGTTGGCATTTTTGGGTGTGTCGAAATACAAGGCCCAGTCTTCATTTTTGCGGGTTGCGGCGGGAGCGAGGGCCAGTGACGTGGAGAAGTTATAGGGGCAGAAACAGTCCGCATTGGCCTCGCCAGAAAACAACACCCCGAGCGCCGGTAACAGCGACACGCCGCAACCCGGTTTCATGCCGGGAAAATTGCGCATCCCACTGTCGTCTTCCAAGTCATACATGCCGAGGGTGCCGGAGCGGAAGAAATCCATTGTCATCGAGGAAATGGTGCCGCTGCAGCCATAGCCGCGCTGGTACTTCTGTTCGACCGTCAGGCCGCTGAATGGATCGGTCCGGCCACCAAGCGAGGGGTTGACGTCGGAGGCCACTGGCAGGCGCGGGATGTTGCCGTCATGACGCACGAAATACGGCAACTTGCCCCAGTTTTCGACGTTGCCGGGGGCCGCCTTGCGATCGGTGCGAGCGACGATGCCGGCGGGTGAGACCTTGGGGCTGGTGTCGCCACTGAGGACAAAGGTGGCGCTGCCGTTCTGCAGCATGTCTTGCGCGCCGGGACCTTCCTGCAGAAACTCCCGAGCTCCTGTTAGTGGCATTTCGCGCAGCCAGCGCCGCGGCGCTTCCTTGCCGCTTTCATAGAGGAGGAGTTCAGCCCGCAGGTCGAAGTTCGCCACCAGATGCCCGGCGAGACGGGTGATTTCCTCAGTCGAAATGCGCAGCACCAGCGGGCTTTTCGGATCTGTCCCGCGGCTCAGTGTTAGCTTGGGCCGCACCACGCCGACCGGTTGGGCATAGTTGCGGAAGGTGGCGCTGGTGGTGTTGATGATGATAGAAAAGGCACCCGCTGCGGGTGGCCGCAGTCGTTGCGAGGTATCCCGGAAATCAAAATCCAACATCCAGCAATCGGCGCTGTATGGGGTGGGGGAGTTGGTTTCCAGGAGCAGTTCGAGCCCTTGTGGCGACTTCTGCACCGTGATGCGGCCAGAATACTTGTTGCCCTTCTTGACGTCGAACGCCTGCGGTTTTGCCAGATCGAAGACGAATGGCTTGGGATCGCCGAACACCTTGAGGATTTCGCCGCTGCGGGCATCGCATTGCAGCAAGTTGCGGGCACCGATATAGACGTTTTTGTCGTCGGCGTTGATGCTGCGGAAACCCGGCACATACCATGACCATAACTCGGTGCCGTTGTAGGCGTCGGTGGCGATCACGTGCGACTCGCCTTCCAGAAACACGCGACCGGCTGCCGGAATCGGCGGTGGATAATAGCGGCCGTGGCGGCGCAGCATTCGGTCCCGCCCCGGACCGCCGAACCACAAGAGTTCCAACGGCCACTTGAGCCGCTGGTCGGTCTTATAGGTCGAGTTCCAATCAAATGCGCCTTCGAGCGGGCTGCGCACGACGGTGGGGACGCCGCCGGTGGCCAGCAACTCGCGCGACGGAATGCCTGCGGCCTCGAGTGAGGCAGCCACGGTGGCCGCCGCTGCGCCGGGGAAATACATTTTGCCGGTGGAGGGATGCAGCACGCGATAGAATTGATCGAGGCTGATGCCGCCGCCATTGCCGCACACAATCACGACGTTGGCAAAATAGTCGGCGTAGGGCAGCCGTCCGTCGCTCGGACTTTGATGCACCACCACGTGCGATGCATTGCCAGTGGCTGATAAATGCTGGCGGGCGCGGGCGACGCTGGCGGCGTCCGGCAACAAGCATGTGACATTGAGATGGCTGGCGGCGGCGAGTGCCTCGGCCAGCGTGGTGTCTGCGGCACCGCATACCAAACCATATCCTTTGGCGTCTGGATCAAGCGCGAAGTCCGCCGGTAACTTCGGCGCGGGGATGGCCGCTGGCTGGTTCGCCGCCGCCAGTGGGTTGCCGCCCTGTCGACCAAAATTGTAGATCACCCCCTGGTCGGTGGAAACAATCAGTTGCCCGTTGGCCACCGCGATGCCGCGGACCTGGCCGCTCACCGGTGCGGACCACACGGTTTTGCCGTCGCCCGCATTCAAAGCGCGAACTTCGCCATCGCAGCCGACTATCAAAGAGTTGCCGGCCAGCGCCAGGCAGTAAACGCGCGGTGCCGGCTGTTGCCACAGGCTCTTGATCTCTTTGCCCGAGGCATCCACCGCGTCCACCATTCCCATTCCCGAAGTGTATAATACTTGGTTGGAATACACCATCCGGTCGCGTCCGCCGATCGGCTCGATCATACCACGCAGGCGTCCCATGCCGCCGCGCGTCGAACCGGGGAGTTTGTCGTACTGTGACCACTTCGGCTTGAAGCTGCGGGCCCCATCACGCAATCCGTAGAACGCGATGCCATCGGACTCCCACAAATCCGCCTCGCCCAGCCGGGTGTCCTGGTCGCCCTGCCAGGCGCGGGCTGCCACCATCACGCACTCGTCGCCGAGAGCCGCGCAGGTGGATCCAGGGGCGCGGGTATCCCAGTAGAGGAATTTTCCGCTCGCAAGGTCGAAGGCGGCCGGGGAGCTTTGGCCGGTGGGCACCAGCAGGATTTTGCCATCTGAGAGCAGATCCCCTTGCG
>CAIQXC010000371.1 GCA_903875675.1 Akkermansiaceae bacterium | reverse complement strand
GGTATAAAGATTGCCTCGCGCAAAGGCGCAAAGGCGCAAAGGAAGATGGGATGAATGGTAAATTAGCAGATTCTTGATCCCCCAAGGGTGCTGTGACTGATCCGACGGGTCCTTCCACTGGCTCGAATCGCGTGGGCCGCGGCGGCTCTTGGCGCAACGGCGGCTCGAACTGCCGCTCGGCCAACCGCAACAGGAACACGCCTGACAACCGGAACAACAACATTGGCTTCCGGGTGGCCGCAGCTCCCGCAGGCATGGGATGGATTTCCCGCCCCGCCGGAACCGGCCCGCGCCCGGTCCTGGCACCGCAAGGTGTCAGGCAAACCTGCAACAAGCGCCGCCGGACCTTGGTAGGGCAAACGGACGGAGTCCCGGCCCGGAGAGTGCCGGCGGCGCGGAGGCACGGGGCGCATTTGCCCTTTTTCGAGCAAACCGGTTGACGGTGGTCGCCACGGAATGGATTTGGCGCGATGGATTTGCTCTGGTGCTGCCAGTGAAACGGTGCTAGCATCGCGGTGCCGCCCCAACTGCGCCAGTCCTCCGGTCTTGCCATCTATCTACTCACTCCACGGTCGGCACACAAATTCGTAGCCTCACATGAAAAAATACTTGGTCCGTGCCACAATTGTATTCCTCTCGCTATTTGCATTTGTCTCCGTGGCAAATGTTGCTGCCAAAGGATCCTCATCGTCTTCCAGCAGGTCCTCATCACCTTCCTCGCGTCCCTCGTCATCAGGCTTGTACAACAAGCCCTCATCCGGGGGATACAGCAAACCCTCGGCACCTTCCAATCCCGGTACCAGCTCCGGCGGGTATAGCAAACCTCCAGCACCTGCAAATCCCAATACCGGTACCGCCTCGGGTGGATACAGCAAGCCTCAAACCAGCGGTTCGCCAGCTTCATCCAGCTCACCCACGGCTTATGCCAAAGGAAACCGGTTTGATTCTGATACCACTCAGAAATTAAAATTGGATAAGTCGCAGAAGTCCCTTGCTTCCTACGATGCAGAAAAAAGCAAGTTCAAGACCCCTCCACCGTCTGTCGATTCGAAGACCCTCCGATCCAATCCTGTCGTCAGCAGCAGCCACGTCTATTCGCGGGTTGGATATGATGATGTGATCCGCCGCCGCCAAGTGATCTATGGCTCGTGGAGCCCTCCAATTTATGTCTATAACGCTGCACCTTACTACGGCTCGTGGAATTCCACATTCCTGTGGTGGGCGCTTCTGAATGACGCAACCTTTTTCCATCACCATAGCAACGACCCTTCGATCACAGCTTGGCACAATGACGCCATGAGACTGTCCCAGGAGAATGGCGACCTCAAAGCCCAAATCGCCACGCTTGACCAAAAAGTCCAGCAAATGGACAAAGGCGGTGTGGCCCGCAATGATAAGTACCTGCCGCCGCAGTTGGCAGGCGACCCGCTCGTCGCATTATCAGCGGATGCCATCGCTCAAATCCCTGTCGAGCAACCCGTTCTCCGTCTCGCAACCGGCGTTCCGGGGGGGCAGTACAATCAAGTCGGCCACATGCTCAAAACCCGCTCTGACAAAGTGAAAATTGAGCTCGTTGCGACCTCCGGCGCGGAAGAAAATCTAAAGCTTCTGCGTGAAGGAAAGGTTGATGCTGCCATCGTTCAATCCGATACCGGTTTGATCATGGACAAGAACTCTCCGGCTACAGTCCCGGAGGATGTCACGTTTCATCGCGCCACCCTCTACACCGAGTATCTGATGCTGGTCGTCTCCAAGGATTCATCGCTCAAATCAATTAAGGATTTGGGCCAAAGTAACACGATCTATGTCGGCCCCGAGGGCTCCGGGTCATCCCTCACCTGGCTGGGACTCCAAATGCAGGACAAGCAATACAAGAACGTGAAATCAGCCTTTGCGGATTACAAAGTGGCCCTGCAAAAGGTCGCAGGTGACAAAACAAAGGCTATGCTGCTTGCCGCTGGCATGAATACCCCCCTCCTCAAAAATATCTCGAGCAATGACGGTTGCCGCATCGTCCCGGTTGATGACAAGGACTTGTCTGCTTTGCAAGATGCCCAAGGCCATGTCGTTTACGATGCTCTAACTTTGCCGGCAGGCACCTATCCCGGGCTGCAAAATAAGGAGGTCAAGACGCTCGGTGTTGATGCCGAGTGGACCATCTCAGACTCATGGATCAAAAAATTTGGTGAGGAAACATTTGACCAACTCAACTACGCGGTGATCGACATCGTCACTGATTTGCATAAGAAATCCGCCTCGCAGGAAGATGCTGAGAGGCAATCCCACAAATCCCATAAGTGGTTGTGGTTTTTTGGGGTGGCGGTGGTTGCTGCCGGATTATATTGGATGATCTTCAAACTTAACGTAATTGGAACACGCCGATGACTATCTGGGAACTCGTCAAAGCCAAACGCGAAAAAGCGCGCTTGCAGAAACTATCCGCTCTCCAAATGGCAAACCCGCTTGACCGCGCATTGCCATTTGGACTGCATATCGATGGCAAGATTGATATCTCAATCCTCCTTCCCGATGCCATCGATCCCTTGTTTTCCCAGGGGGCGCATATCATTGAGGGCTTCAGTGAAGTGTCACTCATGGATTACACGTGCTTCCGGGTCATGCTCCGCCAGGAACAGGACGAATCCGGCTCATATCTCTGGATTACCCAAAAGGATCATGAGATATTTGCTCGTTGGTTCGTCAATATCGACGAAGTCTTCCCCTCATCCACTGAAGAATGGGACTTCTGGCTCAGTGATGACGATGGATCTATCGGAATACAACAGTTTCAGATGAAGGATGGTGCGCTCTTCGACCGCCTCTGGGGCGCCCGCGAGGAATCTATCGTGGAGCCCGTTTGTTTCGATGAAAGGCTGGTCCTCAATCGATTCGATGACACTGAAACCAAGTTTATAGAGCACCGTTCGATGCTCTATGGCAGGGAAGTCGGGGACGACGTCTGTCCTTGCGACGAATATGTCCTCCTCTCTGCTTGCTCGGAACGCGACGGAAGTTGCGTTTCCATTGACGTCGGCGTGGATCTCGACCTCAGTGCGAACATCAAAGTGATCTATTGAAAATAACAACAAACAACAACAGAAAGAATACCAGTTATGTTATCATTTCTAGCACGTTTCGGCAGGGCCAAAGTCGGCCAAATCAGCCAAAGTATCACCGAAGCCATCGTTCGTTTCGATCCCGAAACGGCATCTGAAGCCCAGATCGCCGAGTTTGAAGCGCAACTCAACGTACTTACGGCGAAAGTAGCGACCCTTCGCCGTGAATATGACAACGAACAGAAGGAGGCAGATGCCGCTCAGGCAAATTATAACCGCTATATGGCAGCCGCCGAGAAACTGCAAAATCAAATCGCGGATCCGGCGATACCGGGTGAAAAGAAGGCAAGCCTAGAGCCTTCGCTCTCGAACCTCCTAACGACCATTGAGGGGCTTGTCCCCGAGATGGAGCGAGAGATTCGGGAAGCCAAGGAGGCCAAGGAATTTCTTGCGGAGTTTGAGCAAGCTGCCATTGAAGCCGCTCAAAAAGTCACCACGGCCCGTGCCAAGCTGACAGAGGCGGCTCACAAAATGGAGAGTGCAAAGCTCCAAAGAGAGCGAGCCACCGAGATGGCGGAACATGCCGCCGTGCTTGCGGGTATTCGCAGTGGCAATGATTCACTTGGCACGGCGCTTTCCGCCATGGAGAAGGTCGCCCAAAAAGATCAGGATGCCACCACCGCAGCAACCTTGAAGGCAAACCTGCTAACCAAACATGTGCCTCAGAGCATCGAGAATGATCAAAATGTTCGCGATGCCTTGGGTGAAGCCAGCACCTCGCCCTCAAGTGTGAGTCTGACGGATCGTCTGGCCGCCCTCAAGGCCCGCAAGGGCTGAGATCACGCCTGAGCAGCCCAGGTATGGAGTGCGGTGGCAATACAGCGCTTTGGCCAAATCCCCGCCGCACTGCTACCTCGAAAAGCCGCGTTCCCTCCCCACGATTCCCCGCGCTGCAGGCACGGGGGACGTCGCTCTGGAGGACGGCTTGGCGTTTGTTAGGAACACCGCTGCTCTGCCTATGTGCATGAGTTGCCCGTTGGCGATTCAGGGTCATCGGCGGTCATAGACACGCCGCTACAATCCTCAGAACTCAGCATTCGACCTCGCTTTCGACAACGGAGCGAGCAAGTCGAATTCCCTAAGTGTCGGCTGTGGGCGGAAGCGCCATGCCTCAAACAAATGTTACCATGCGAGCAGCAACCGCCGGGTGGGCGGATAGAGTTGGAGAGTAACTTGGCTTGCATGCGCGGGGCTGTCTT
>CAIQXC010000370.1 GCA_903875675.1 Akkermansiaceae bacterium | reverse complement strand
CTTGCGTCTTGCGTCTTGCGTCTTGCGTCTTGCGTCTTGCGTCTTGCGTCTTGCGTCTTGCGTCTTGCGTCTTGCGTCTTGCGTCTTGCGTCTTGCGTCTTGCGTCTTGCGTCTTGCGTCAGAGGCGCAGCCTCGCTTGCGAGTGAGGTGAAGCTTCGTTAGAGGCAGATTCGCCGGAACAATTGATCGAGGGGCAGTTGCATGCCGATGTAGAAATCCCCGAAGTCGGCGTAGCGGGCGGAGGCTTCGTCGAAGCGCATTTCATAGACGATGGCTTTGACGTCGCTGGTGTTTTTAGCCAGTAGGGTCACGCCCCATTCGTATTCGTCAAGGCCAGTGGAGCCGGTGATGAGTTGGAGGATTCGCCCCGAGTATGTCCGCCCGACGCGGGCGTGGCCGGCCATCAGGTGGCGACGAGCCTCAAAATCCAGCGAGTACCAATTGTCATTGCCGCTGCGGCGTTTTGACATCGGATAGAAGCAAATCACCGGCCAGTCCGGCAGCGTCGGATAGAGACGGAATTTCAGGTAATGGGCCATGCGGACATCGAACTCGGCAAGGGCCGCGGCGAATTCCGGGCTCTTGGCGACGAGGCCTTTTTCGGCGATGAGGATTTCGGCGATGTGTTGCTCGCGGGTCGCTGTGTACTCGGAACTCTCGGTTTGAGATAGGTAAGAATAGACGGGTGTGAGGATTTCCGGGCCCAGGGAAAGTGCCAGTTGCTTCTCAAACGCATTGGCCACATGCAGGTCCGGCGTCAGCAGCACAAAGCCCATATCGGCTTTGGGCGAGGCAATCGAGAAACTCAGCAACTGGGTGTCAGCGGTGGCTCGGATCTCCTGCACCAACCCGGTGAGGTGGGTCTTGGCTTGGCGCTTCTCCTCGTCGCTGAAGAGCGCCCATTGGGCGTGATCGACTTGATAGAACAGGTGGATGACGTGCCAGCCTTCGCGAGGCACAAGTGGGGGAGGGGAGATGTCGGACATGGCGGGAAAGGAGCTGGAAAAACTGAATGTTAGTGTTTGTCAGAGGATATGGGAAGTTCGAGAAGCTTCTTGAATTCCTTGCCTTGGGCATTCGCCGAGGAGGCTTCAAAAATACGCAATGTCCAAGGTTGCGTCTGCCCGGTGCGATAGGCCGCGTGCAAACTGATATCTTCAAATCCGTCGGTGGCCGACAATGTCAGCGTGGTGGTGCCATCGACCGCTCGCGTGATGGGATCGCCCACTGCCAGCCCATTTTCGTTGAGGACCAAGGCGCGAATGGCACCAGGCCCGCCTTGGAGGGTGATTTCGGCGACTGGAATGAGCACGACGCCGCGGCGAACGGCATCTATCCGGTTGCCATCTTTGAGGGGTTTGCGCCAATAGGTGGCGACGCTGTTGACGGTGATGTGGGTGCCGCGAACGGGAAACGTGACCTTCGCGAGTTGGCCGACTTGGCCAAGCACGCGGTTGAGGGAATGATCGTACACCCAGTAGCCGCCCACCAGCAACAATAGGACGAGGATTATCAAGCTGACCGCTTCTAGCTTGCTGAGGCCGAGGTGTGGCCGCAGGGACAGCGGCTTGACGATGGGCTCAATCGATCTGGCAACTTCTTCGACGGCTGTCCCAGGCGCCTCCGCTGTCGGGTTGGACGCGCCCTGGGCGGTGGGCGGGACTGATAGACCCTGGGCGGTGGGCGGGACTGATAGGCCCTGGGCGGTGGGCGGGACTGATAGGCCCTGGGCGATGGGCGGGAGTGTGTGCTTGGTCCCGACTTCGGGCACGGCGCGAAGATTGTCGGCGGAAATGGGTACGGGGATATTTTCTGCGTCGACCCAGTCCTCGAGGTTGTCGAATGTGTCTTCAAACAGGTTCTCAGGGGCGGCGGCCCCGACTGCTGCGCCAGCCTCAGGCTCAGATGGATCCAAGGAAGGTCGGACGGGACTGATACGCCCGAGTCTTGCGACATTGACGCTTTGTCGGCTTTGAAAGCGAGGCGTGATCATTATCGGAAGCACGGGCATGCCTGATTTATCGCCATCGACGGTTGGGGATTCTCCCTTGTCTGGAGCCAGTGGCAGGATGCCGGGCAGGCTCCTGCGTGGTTGCATCGGCACTGGGGCGGCTTGCTCGGCGGCATCAGCGGCGTCTGATAGGTCCGCTAGATCCCAAAGATCCTCTTCTTTGGAATTCTTGACAAAGTCGTCTGTGTTCGGACGCTGGCGTTGGATCAGCGATGGATCTTGAGGGATGAGGGGAGGCATGACGGCGACTCGCCGACGCTATACGATTAATTGCGTCTTGGCCAGTGGGAATCACGGATTTGTTCAGCTGTTTAAAAAAAATACCTGTGAAAAAGTCCTTGCAAATTGGGTCGGCTGGCGGCAAAAAGTGCCCGCAACCACCTAACATCATTATGGCAGATAGCGAAGACAAGAATAGTTCCAACGTTTCCGGGAAATTTTATGTGGACAGTCAATGCATCGATTGCGATCTGTGCCGCGAAACCGCTCCCGCTAATTTTGGCCGGGCCGAGGACGAGGGGTACTCCTACGTATTGAAGCAACCGGTGAGCGACGAGGAGACGGCGCAGTGCCGTGAAGCCATGGAAGGCTGCCCGGTTGAAGCCATCGGTGACGACGGCGGCGATTGAGCGCGAGGCGTGCGATGAGCAAGCCAGCCGAGTTGCGCAGAATCCGAGAGGAAATTTTGGGTGAATGGCGGGGTTGTGATGAGCTGCGGAATCTACATGCCGGGGTCCACCGGGCTGAAGAATTTGTCGCAGCGATCATGCGTGATTTGCGGACGAAGGGTGCCGCAGATGGTTTGGACGAGATGGAGGTACGGACGGCTTGGAAAGAGCTGGCCGGGGACTTCATTGCCCGCCACACCGAGCCAGTGAGTGTGAAAGGCGGCCACCTGCTGTTGCGTGTGACCCAGCCTGCGATGCGCTTTCACCTCGAGCAGATGAAACCTCGCCTGCTAGAGCGCATCCAACAACAATTCGGCACCGAGCGCATCCGCTCGGTGAAGTTCTCCCACGGCTAACATCTAATGCCCATCCGTCCCCCGCTTCGCAACTTGATCTTTGACTGGTCCGGCACTCTCGTCGATGACCTTGGACCGGTGCTTGAGGCGACTAACTCAGTGCTGGTAGCCCATGGCCTTGCGGCGTTGGATCGAGAGGGGTTTCGCCGGGCGTTCCGCCTGCCCTATCAGGAGTTTTACGCCGAATTGCTGCCGACGGTGCCGCTGGCCCATCTCGAAGAGCAATTCCGGACGGCCTTTGCCGCAGCCGCCACTCCGGTGACGGTGCTGCCTCATGCCCGTGAAAAACTCGATTGGTGCCGCAAGCGCGGATTGCGCACCTTCGTGCTAACCTCGATGGATGCACTGGCGTTTGAACAGCAGTTGGACGCCTTTGGCTGGCGCCATCATTTTGAGGCAACGTATGCCGGAGTGCAGGACAAGCGGCAGGTGATTCATCAGATATTGGAGGCTCACCAACTCAATCCCGAGCTCACCGCCTTTGTCGGCGATATGACACACGATGTGGAAACCGCCCGCCACGGCGGCATCACCTCTATTGCGGTGCTCACCGGTTACAATCATCCGGAGGTTCTCGCCGCGCTGAGCCCGGATCTGACCGTGGCCAATCTGCAGGTTCTATGGGAATGGCTGGACCAGCGAATGGACGCCCACAGGGCACCCGATCCAACCCATATCTCGTCATGAACCCGCCCGATGTGATAGAAATCCGCCGACTGCGGGTGCTCTGCCACATCGGTGTGCCGGAGCTTGAGCGGGCAAGCGCCCAAACACTTTTTGTGACATTGCGTCTGGTGCCAAAGCAGGGATTTGACGGGTTGGCCGATGATCTGTCCCGCACCCTTGATTATGCGCTAGTGGCGCAGCAAGTCACATCCCTGGCAGCTGCCCGCCCGCGCCGTTTGATTGAAACCCTCGCGTTAGACATTGTCGGCTATCTGCTCGCCCATCACCCGCTGGCACGGGTGGCGGTGAGCGTGGAAAAGTCCATCCTGCCCAACACTGATTTCGTGGCGGTGCATCTCGAGCGCAACGCCTGAAGAACCGGATCGATTGACGATTGACGATTGTTGATTTTGGACCTCGGCGTGAGCTCAGTCGAACGATTTTTGAAATGAGCTTGGTTCGTGCTGAATCTCGTGTCTAAGCTCACATCAGACTTCTTCGTCATGCACTGAAATATTGCTTGGCAACCCGGCCTCACCCGCTATTCTCGCCACGCGGCTGCACGGCGCTTTCCCGCCCCTGCCCCCGGCCCCAAATTCCCCTCAGCTAACGAGCACACACCCACATGACACCTTCCAACGTTTCCTCAGACATGGTGAATTTTGACACCTCTATCCATGGCATCGACCCCGCATCCGTGCACAGTGTCACGCTGGCCAGCGGCGTGGTCATGCCCATTGCGGCGTTTGGCACCTTCCACTCCGATTGGGCACAGGCATATATGAAGGATGCCACCGTCGAGGCCATCCGCCTCGGCTGGCGCCATCTGGACACCGCACGTGCCTATGAGAATGAGGAAGTGGTCGGTGAGGCGATTCGCGAGGCCATTGCCAAGGGTTACATTTCGTCGCGCGATGAATTGTTTATCACCGCCAAGTTGTGGAATGGGCACATGAGCAAGCAGGACGTCGAGCCGGCGCTCAATGACACGCTCAGTGCGCTGGGCGTTGAAAAAGTGGATATGTATCTCAACCACTGGCCATGGCCTAACGTCCACACCCCCGGCTGTGCCGGTGACCACCGCAATCCCGACGCTGTGCCATACATTCATGAGTGTTTTATGGAAACCTGGGGCGAAATCGTCCGGCTGAAAAAGGCCGGTAAAATCGTTGACATCGGCACCTCCAATCACACCCAGGCGGATCTGGAACTGCTGCTGCGCGATACCGACGAAGCCTCCCGCCCCGTGCTCAACCAGATGGAGATGCACCCGCTTTTCCAACAAACCGAACTGCGCCGCTACATGGAAAGCCACGGCATCGTCTGTACCGGCTACATGTCCCTGGGCTCACCTAACCGCCCTGGCCGTGACCGCTTTAAGGAACACCGCGCCGACATGACCGACCCGCTCATCCAGGCAATCGCCGCCACCAATGGCATGTCTCTCGCCAAGGTTTGTCTCAACTGGGCCTATCAGCGCGAAAACAAGTCCGGCGGCTTTGTGGCCATGGCGACACGCACCGACTGGATCCTCGATAACCTGAGCGCCGCCACCGAGGATTTCCTAACGCCAGCTCAGATGCTCGCCATCTCTGGCGATGGCAGCCCCCAACACCCAGGCATCGACGCCAACAACCGCCTCATCTGGGGCCAGGTATTCCTGTGGCCGGAAGCCCTCGGCGACTGGCGCGTGCTGTGGGATGATAGCCAGGTGTTTGAGACCAAGGCCGCCTACGCCAAGTTCAAGCAGTCGTTCCAAAACCACCACCAAGTATGGCAGGACACCGCCGTCCTTGCCCCACACTGATTTCTAACGCAGCCATGAAAGAGGTCGGAATTGTCAATCGCGAGTTGGCCAGGGTGCTCTCCGCACAGGGCCACGGGGATCTGCTGATGGTGGTGGACGCGGGCTTCGCCATCCCCAAGCACGCCGATGTCGTCGATATATCGCTCTCCGAAAATTCCCCCATGGTCATCGACACCCTGACGGAATTGAAAAAATTCTTTTCAGTTGAGAAGCTTATCTTTGCGGACAAAACCAAGGAAGTGAGCCCCTCTTTGTTCGACAAGATCACCGAACTCTTCGGCGATGACGTCCCAGTCGAAATTGTCACCCACCCGGAGATCAAGGAATTGAGCACCCGCGTGAAATCGGTCATCCGCACTGGCGATTTCACCGCCTTCGCCAATGTCATCCTCGTGTCCGGCGCAGGCCCCAGATGGTATTGCGAAAAGTGATTCCTATAATAAATCGAATTAATTAGTTAGAATATCTTCAATGAAACAAGCAATCATGACCTCGCCCGGTATCATCGAATACCGTGACGTTGCCGCACCCGGGAAATTGGCACCCAACGAAGTTTTGCTCAAGATCCAGCGCATCGGTGTGTGTGGATCGGATATACATGTTTTCCACGGTGAGCATCCGGCAACTCCCTATCCGGTGGTGCAGGGGCATGAGTACTCAGCGACCATTGAAGCGATCGGCGAGGCGGTGACCACGGCCAAAGTTGGCCAGCGGGCCACCGCCCGGCCGCAGTTGGTATGCGGCAAGTGTGGCCCCTGTTTGCGCGGCCAGTACAATGCCTGCCAGGAACTCAAGGTGCAGGGGTTTCAGGCCCCCGGCGTCGCTCAGGAGTATTTTGTGGTTCCCGCCGACCGCTTGGTGGTCTTCCCGGATTCCATGAGCTTCGAACAGGGAGCCATGATCGAACCGGCTGCCGTCGGGGCTCATTCCACCGCCCGAGCCTCCAGCCTCAAAGGCAAGAACGTGGTGGTTTCGGGCGCAGGCACCATCGGCAATTTGGTGGCGCAATTCGCCAAACAACGGGGTGCCAACAAGGTGCTCATCACCGATGTGATGGATTTCAAACTGCAGAAGGCCAAGGAATGTGGCATCGAGTACACCCTCAATGTTCTTCAGACCTCCTTCAAGGAAGGTGCCCAGGCGGTCTTCGGCAGCGAGGGATTCCAAGTGGGCTTCGAAGCCGCTGGCGTTCAGGCATCCCTCGACACCTTGATCGGCAACGTCGAAAAGGGCGGTGAAGTCGTCATTCTGGGCGTCTATTCCAAAAATCCCACCGTCAACATGTATTTCGTCGGCGAGCATGAACTCAATGTTTTCGGATCCATGATGTATCGCCACGAGGATTACCTCGAGGCGGCGGCTCTAATCGCCGAAGGGAAAATTATCCTCGACCCCCTCGTGTCCAAGCATTTCCCCTTCAACGAGTATCTCGGCGCCTACAACTACATCGGCGATCACGGCGATAAGCTCATGAAAGTGATGATCGACCTCTAACGAGGGGGCTGGCTCGCCTCCTGTGGCGATGCGCGTCAAAGTCATCGGCGGGGTGGTATGCAATTTTGCCGACCCATCTCAACATGCGCCCTGGCAAATTCTCAGAACCAATTGGAATTCACCCGCCTCAGGTCGATCAGGAGGGCATGCATCAGGTCAAACTGGCCGATTTAGAATACAGAGAACCAAAGTTGATATTGCTCGGTCTTGGCCAGCCATTCGCCTTCCCTTGTGGTGACCATCGGAGAGGAACCTTGTGTCGCCTAAGTTCAGTTAGGGCATCCTGAAATGGCTTTTTGAGTCCCCCTACTAAAAGAAAAGTCTGGCAGCAGTTTTTCTCCTTTTCATCCACTGAATGCGTGAGTGCCAGTTTCCAAATATCCGCTAGTATCGCCGCTGGATCTTTAGTCTTCAACCACTTTGCCTCGCACACCAGGCGAGTTCCTCCAGCGGATTTGAAAGCTACGTCGTGTTGTCTGGCCCTATCCTTTCCAAATGCCCTCGAGGGGGTATTGAAATCGGGGCTAGTGTTCCATGGCACGTCTTCCTCCATCACCACATCATTTGCATGTTCAGATTTGGAAGCCTTCAAGCCGTCGATCAGAGCGCCCCGGACAAAATCTTCGGTGATTCGTGTGGGGGATTCTTCCGCTGCGTGCCGAAGGAGTGTTCCTTCAACAAATAAGAACGCACGGTCCATCCATGCTTGGTAATCTGAGGGATTCATTGCGAGTTTTTGGTATTTGGATTCGCCACCCTCACCCGACCGGTCAGGAGGTCGCGCATCAGGCCCTGCATTTGTTGACGGAGTTTGGCGAGGTAGTGATCACAGGAGTCGATGCTGAAATCGGCTCCGTCCAGCAGTTCGCGGATGGCTCGGGAATTGGCGACGATGCAATTCATTGAAGTCACTCCATGCTGTCTACAAGCGGCGCAATAGCTCCTTGAATGGTGCCTCTGATTTTCCGGGACCATTGAAGAAGTAATCCGCCACATCGGGCTGGAACGGCTGTCGCCGCCATTCGTGGATCTTGCGCTTGGCAGCCGCTTTGCTGATTTGATTCGACTTCAATTGCCTGATAACATCCCTTGCCTGAGTCTTGAGATCCTTCAAGCGAGCTTGCCGGGATTGCTGAACAGCTTCCCGGTTGAGGTCGATGAAATCGCGAGTGGATACCCCACGCGGATTGAGCATCCCGAGATTCCGATCATAAAGCGGGGACAGAAATCCGAATTCATCGATGAAAAAGAACCGCCAGACGTCCTCTTGCAGAGGATTCACGAATTCTCCGCCAGGCTCTGTAATGGGCGGAAAACGATTTCCTTTGTGCCGGTTGCACGGGGTGCAGATCCAGAGGTAGTTCTCCCAAGTCATCGCTAATATTGGAAACACCGCTTTCGGCCGGTAGTGCTCGACATCACTCGCCTCGCTGCCGCTGCAATACATACACCGCTGCCCCTTGCCGGACAAGCGTTTCAGCTTGTCGACCACAGGTTTGAACCATTGCGTCTGTCTTGCGTTGTCATAGCGGCGTTCGGCTTCCGCCTTGGGATCGGCCGCCTTACCGATCGCGTCCGTCTCCTCCTTAAGCTTGGCTTTGAGATCCTTGGCAAACCGACTTCGTTTGTTAGGTAAACTACGCATGGTCGGAATATCACAAGGTTTCCAAAGGGGCCCCGTCCAGCGCGAGTTCCAGTTGCTTTCTGAGCACCTTCAAATCCGCAGCCTCGGCTTTTGCCAGCGGCACGCCGGCCTTATGCTTTGCGTTCAGTTCCTGCCATCGCTTCAGTTGCTGCGTAGCCCACTTGGTGCGCGTTGTGCTCAGGCCGAACGCCACACCAAGAATCGTCTTGTGTGCGGTGCCCCAACGGATTCTCTCATATTCAGCCATTGTCGCTGGCCGCGCGACCTGATCCCTATCTGCCTGCAAGGGAAGGATGAATAATCCGTTTGGATCTGCTGCCTGAGCGATGAGCGGACTATGGGTGCTAACGAGAAACTGGATCTTCGGGAAGTGAACCTTGAGCCATTCCGGAATGTCGCGCTGCCACGATGGATGAAGGTGAGCCTCGATCTCATCGATAATCACAACGCCCGGCCTTGCAATCACCACCCGACCTTCATTGCCGGTTTCGAAGAGCCCCTCCACTCCATAAACTTCGTAGAGTCCGTGTACCAGATCGAGAATGGTGGCGTAAATGCTTCGGCAGCCGTCACTGATGTCTCGCATGGGAAGCTCCACCCCCCGGGAATCTTTTACGAACACATGATCCACCGTAATCCGGCTGATCTTCATGCCGTGGGGAAGTAAGCCATCACCCATGAGGGCCTGAACGCCATCCAAGACCATGCGGATTTCGCCATTGGATGACTCCAGGCTTCTTGCGTACATCCGGCGCAGCCACTCCTCGCTTTCACTCAGCGCGGCATCCTCACGGAAAAGGGTTACAAATCGGCTTTCCGCTTCCTTGCTGATCGAGTAGCGCATAGCTTCCGAGGAACTCCCGGTTAGGCGCCTCATCGGCCCATAGCCTGCGGAGAACCATCCATAGGAGTTAGGCGACCACGGACCGCGTTCGGGGGTCTGGATCCGAGTGCCGCTGAGATTGCGTTTGTCCACGGACTTGAACTGGGGCACCTCATCCCCCTTCTTTTCAACCAGCCACCTGACCCCTGCCTCAAACTGTTCACCGGGGTTTGCTCCGCCCTTTTTGAATTTATCGTGATCCCTGTCCCACTTCACTTTCAAAATGGCAGATGCCTTCATTTGCCCCTTGTTGATCCAGCCTGTGGGCGTTCCCGTCAGACGACCTCCAGCTTCCGGACCGATCAACGCAAGCGCCGCACTCCTCAGAATCGTCGATTTTCCTGAACTATTGCCGCCGACAAAAACCGTCCAACCCGCAAACCTGCCGTCCGGCCGCTCCAGGTCGAAGTTCAAGTCCGTGAATGAGCGGACGTTTTCCAGTTGAAGCTCTTTGATATACATGGCGGTGGCGAGGTGATAATTGAAAATGTGGCGGATGGCGAGTCAGGTTTTTGAGGCGGAAGCAATTTCATCAACCCGCACCCGACCGGTCAGGAGGTCGTGCATCAGGCCCTGCTTTTGTTGGCGGAGTTTGGCAAGGTGGGCGAGGTTGATTTGAATGTCATCTCGTGATGCAGCCAGAACCCTTTCGGCGAGTTTTTGTTCCTCAATTGGCGGCAGGGGTAAAATGAACTTTTCGATTTGATAGAGCGCCAACTTGGGAACATCTGCTCCGAGACCATAGGCTTTGAACTTTTGCGGAGCCATGAGATCGGAGCGAAGGAAGGCACACATGAAATCCAGACAGATCTGTTGCTGATCGATCTCCGTGATCCGAGCTGCGTTTTCGGTGAGCTGGGCACCGCTGAGGTGAGGAGCGATGCGGTCGAATTGACCGAGAGTGCCCTCGCAGAATTCACGGTCGGCATTGATGAACAGGACATCCTTGCGCTTGGCGGCACCGCTTTTGTCAAAAACGAGCACGCAGGCTGGGATGCCGGTGTCGTAAAACAGCCCAGCGGGCAGGCCGATGACCGATTCCAGCCACCCGCGCTCGATGAAATGCTTGCGGATGTAATTCTGCGAAAACGGCGGATTGGCCAGCACCCGGCCGAAGCGCTTGAGTTCGCCGCCCTCCGCCTTGTGCTGGGGCTTGGGATCGACGATCTCGACCAGGCAGCGGACGACATCGGCCGGGGTGTAGAACTCGCCGGCCTTTTTGCCGGCTGAATCGGCGAAGAATTTGATCAGGTATTCGTAGGCGGCACCGAGCAGGTCGGGGAACTCGAGGTTTTCGACGCGCAGCGGGATTTTCTCAAAATTCTGGACGAAATCCGAGAGAACGGTGTCGTCGAGCGTTCGCTGGCCAATTTTGCGGTTGAGGTTGATGTGCTTGAGCACGTCCTCCAGGGCATCGACGTTGGCGTCTTCGAGCGCTTCGAGCGCTTCGAGCACCTTGTTCAGACCGGCACCGATTTGGCTCGGGCCCGCCGCAAGCGCCGCCCACATCTCACCGTCGAGATAATGGCGGAGCGGGTTGGCGTGGCTAAAAGCACAAATACGCGCATCGAAAAGGGCGATCCGGCGGTGGCCATGGGGGCGTACGCGATGGTGCTTTTCGTTTTGGGTTCGGCGAGGCGCTGGGCGATCCGGTTGACGCCCGGCGCGATGAGCAAGGGCTTCTTTTGGACGAAGAACGGTTGCCGCAGCGGGTGAGGATCAAGAAATCCGCCACCTCCCTATGAAACGAACGATCCAGGTCTATTTGGGCGATGACGCCCTGCGGGTAGGGACGCTGCATTTTGACGCGGTCGGTTCCCGTCAACATTCGGCGTTTGCCTACGAGGATTCCTGGCTGAAAGCTGCGAACCGCTTCGCCCTCGAACCCGGACTTCCGCTGGTGGCGGGTCCGAAGTATCATCGCAAGACCCCGGGATGGGTCGTGGAATTCCGGTGGACGTTTGGGGAGGAATGGTCAAGAGTTCGCGCGCCCCATGTCCGCTCTGCTTTCCGCCACCGAAATTCGCCTCAGCTACGGCTATCAAATGTTGCTGGACGGGGTGACGCTGGCGATTTCCGGGGGCGAGAAGATCGGGATGGTGGGTCGAAACGGCTGCGGCAAGACGTCGCTGCTGAAGATTTTGAGTGGGATGATGGCGGCGGACAGCGGTGAGATTGCATTGCGACGGGCGCTGCGGATCGGTTATTTGCCGCAGGAATTTGAGTTGGATGCGGCACTGAGCGTGCAAGAGAACATTGCGGCGGGAGCGAGCGACGTGGTGGAGGCGATCCGCCGCTACGAGGGAGGCGATGGCACGGAGGCCGAGTTGGCCGAACTGCTGCATTTGATTGATCACGCCGATGGCTGGGACCTCGATGCCCGCATCAAAGCCACCGCCACCGCGCTGGATGCCCCGCCGCTGGAGGCAACCGTCGGCCCCTTGTCCGGCGGCGAAAAGCGCCGAGTCGCGCTGTGTCGGGCCTTGGCCTGCCAGCCGGACCTGTTGCTGCTCGACGAGCCGACGAATCACCTGGACGCGGAGTCGATCCGGTGGCTGGAGGCGTATTTGAAGGGGTTTTCCGGTGCTGTGATATTTGTGACTCATGACCGGTATTTTCTAGATGAAATAGCCACCCGGATCATTGAGATCGATCAAGGACGGGCGTTTTC
Source organism: Akkermansiaceae bacterium (assembly GCA_903875675.1). Taxonomy (GTDB): domain Bacteria; phylum Verrucomicrobiota; class Verrucomicrobiia; order Verrucomicrobiales; family Akkermansiaceae; genus Luteolibacter. Next base: position 392 of record CAIQXC010000370.1, on the reverse strand, counting down.
CCATCCTGGAAACTACACTGCGTTTCTGGAGTCCAAGGCGCTGCGCCAACAGATCGCCGAGCAAACCGAGCGGCGGCGTCAGCGGTTTTTGCGCGAGGAACTCGACTGGGTGCGCTCCGGCGTGAAGGCCCGCGGCACAAAATCGCGCCATCGCATGGAGCAATACTATGAGATCGAGGGCATGGAGGCACCGCCCGAGGAGCGCGAAATGGACTTGCTTATTCCGCCGCCACCGGACTTGGGCAACATCGTCGTCGAACTCGAAAATGCCGGCGTCAACGTCGGCCGAGGTGCCGCCCCACGCTGGTTGTTCCGGCATCTTACGCTCACTCTGCGGCCCGGCCAATGCACCGGTATTGTCGGCCGCAACGGCGTCGGCAAGACCACCAGAT
>CAIQXC010000369.1 GCA_903875675.1 Akkermansiaceae bacterium | reverse complement strand
GTGATTTCAACGAGCCAGACGCGATTGAAAAGCTCGTGTCCAATAACAGCATGAGCTTGGCACTGCTGAAATGCTCCGAGTTTGTATCAATATTCTTCTTCCTCGCCTTCTCCAGGCACAGGCGGGATCAAATCCTCCCGTCGCAGTAACTCGGTTAGGTCGAGTTCGTCCAAGTCCTCCTCTGCAGTGACGCGCACGATGGCGACGTAGGGAGTGAGCCGATCCAATTCGGCGATGGCACAATGGACCATTGAGGAAATGATGTCGCTGTCATATTTTTCCCGTTCGAACAAATTGGTGATGCGGAACACCAGCAGTTCTCGGTCCAGGTCGTACTCAAAACCGCCGAGGGTAAGGGCTTTGTTGGCGCGAGCCAGCAATTCGAGCAAAGGTAGCAGGTGGGTGGCATCGAGGCGCAGCGGGGATTCCGCCACCACGCTCAGGGCGTTGAGTTGAGGATAGGCTTGAGCCACAAGGTCGATGCGCGTGTGGTGGGCATCGAAGCCGGCGCGGATCACCTCGCGACCCTCGACGAGTTCGCAATGCCAGCCATTGCGGCCAAAGGCGTCTTCGACGGATAGAATTTGTTGGGAGTGCGGGCGCATGGCGGGGAGTTGGAGGGGGGGGGATTTGAGGTGCGGGGGAGGATTTTCACCCCATGAGTTGACTGGCAACAGGGGATTTTATTCTCATCGGGATCAGGGGCTCCCGGTGAAATTTATGGTGGCGATTCGGCAATCGCCACTTGTACATCGGGTGGGGATTCAGGAGTCGGTTCGTATTCACGAGGGACGTTTGGAGGGCTTGAATACCCGTACGGCGACGGCTTTGGCAAGCAATTCGCGCCGGTCCTCGCGGATCGGGGCGAGTGAAAGATGTAGGCCGGAATTGCGCTGGACGTCATGGTGCAGCGTCAGTAGGCTGAGATCCGCCTCAACCTCTGCATCCGCAATTTCATGCCAGCTAACCAGCCGCATGCATTTTGCCGGGCGGAAAAATGGGAAAACTTCAATTCCCAAGGGTGTTAGAATCAGGTAGGCGTGACGGGTCAGGTGTACGGCAATGCGTCCGGCCAGCAGCGCCAAGGCCAGCGGGAGGATGGCCCAGGCCGGATGTGGCAACCGCGGGTTGACGTCGCGGTACAGTGCGCAGGCCAGCAGGGTCACCGTGACGCAGGTGAGTACGGCTGCGGCCAGCCAAAAAGCGGGTGCCTGGCCCGAGCGAGTGAAGCGCAATTCCTTTTCCGGTGATTGGAGCGGGCGTGGCATGGCGCTTAGTCGTGGCTTGGCGGCGTTTTCGAGTTACTGGCCGACGGCGCTTGGCGCTCCGGCAAATCAGCCAGGGCGACAAATTCGTCTCCGTCGCGGTGCCGGTGCAAGGCATTAGCCACCATAATCACCAGCACGCCCAAAATCACAAATGAGGCTTCCAGGAAAAACGGGGTGGAGAGGATGCCCACGATTGTCCCCAGCCATTCACCCAGTAGGCCGGGTACTGAGCGCCATCCCAGCAGCAGGGCCACCACCCCGCAGGTCAGGGTCGTCAGCACGGTTGCAGCGATGAGCCCTTGCTTCACTCGTTCATCTTTCATAGGCATCGGCCACAACCCTAAACCCGATAGCGGAAAATCCCAGCCCGGATTTCTGACAAGAATCCACCGCGACATTTTGCTGGTCCGATCGGACCAGCGAAATGTCGCGGTGGACTCTTGGTTAGATCGAGTGTGTGCAGGCCCCAAAAGCCCACCATTGTCGGGCAGGGGCCAGCCCGTATGAGCCCGCATTTCAGCGCCGCACGCGGATAGTCGTGTCGCTACTTCGGCCGTGGTCATCGAGCACGTGCAGGGGGTGGTCGCCGGGAGGGGCTAGCCAGGGAAGGGATTCGGACGGGGCGCAAAAGCCGAGGAATGCCTCGCCGTCAAACCAGTACAGGCGGCGCACGCCAGGAGTGGCGCGGGCTTGCAATTGGATGGCGGAACCGGCCGGGCTGGTGTCCAATTGGTAGGTGCGGCCATGCAAGGGGGAAGTGATTGTGGGGGCTTGGCCGGGATCGAGGCCCAGCAAGGTATCGGTGCCAGTTTCGGGGTCGGGAGGGGAGCGGCGTGGGAGACCGGCCTTGCGGAACAACTCCAACTGATCGGGCGGCCAGAATTCGTGGATCTCGCGAAGCAAGCCCGCTCGGCCATCGTCGCGGGCGACCCGCTTGCCGGTGATGCCATCCACTAGAATGCTGCGGTGCAATTGGCACAAGTTGATTGGGGAAACGCCGGGGATGAACCAGCCGGGGGCGGATTGCTTGCACCACGGACCGGGCAAATCCCCTGAGGTGGAGCAAAGGTCCACTTGGCGTACGTCTGCCGGAGGCTCGCTGGCCCGATCAGGCAGCTGCAAGCGGGAGAACAAGTCAAACAACAAGGGGGCAGCACAGTGTCTGGCGACGAGTGCGTTGTTGCCGCAGCCACTGAAATTGCCGAGCCAGACCAGCAGCACGTAATCCCCCCGCACCCCCAGCGCCCATGCGTCGCGAAATCCGTGGGAGGTTCCGGTTTTCCAGGCGACGGCCGGATCTGTGCGGGCAAAGCCATATTCCGGCCCGAGGTCGGCACCGCCGCGCAGCATGTTCAGGACGAGAAATCGCGCGGCTACCGATAGCAGGGGAGGGGTGTTAGGCGGCGGAGTGGTGCCGGCCGGGGAAGTGCTGCGGGCAAAAACCAAGGGTCTGGCTTGGCCGTCATCGGCCAAGCCGCAGTAAAGTTCGGCCAGTTGGACCGGGGTGACGCCGCAGCCACCGAGAGCGAGGGCCAGACCGTAGTAGCCGGCTGGCTTTGGCAGGTTGACGCCGCCGCGCTGCAAAAATCGATAGAGCCCGCCCTCACCAAGCCGATTGGCCAAGGCTACGGCGGGAATGTTGCGGCTGCGCACCAGCGCTTCGTTGGCATGAATAGGCCCTAGAAATTCGCCTTCAAAATTTTCCGGGTTGTAGTCGTTGAAGCCCATCGGCCCGTCGCTGAGCAGGCTGCGCGGGTGAATCAGCCCCTGATCGAGCGCGAGGCCATAGACAAAGGGTTTTAGGGCCGAGCCGGGCGAGCGCCTCGCCCGCAGCCCATCCACCATGCCGCAGATGTCGCGGTCGGCATAATCCGCCGAGCCCACATAGGCGAGTACCTCGCGTGAGGGAGCGTGGACGAGCATGGCGCAGGCATTGACGATGCCCTCGTCACTGGTGCGTTGCATATGGGCACTGATGCCACGCTCAATTTGCTGTTGCATGGCCAGATCCAGAGTGCTGGTAATTTCGCGCGTGCTGCTGGCTTGCAGCAGGCGGCGGCATAGGTGGGGGGCCTCGTGCGGCGGCGGGCCAGGCGGGCTCAGGGTGAATTGCCCTGCCAGAGGATCACCGCGCAGACCGCTGCGCTCTTCCAATAGAGTTGCGAGGCGGCTTTGGGCGGCGGCGAGGCGCGGCGCGCTGTTCATGTGGCCGGGCTGGCGGGTGGCCGGGCTTTGGGGGATGACGCTCAGGGCGATGGCTTCTCGCTGGCTGATTAGCATGGCACTGCGGCCGCACCACAAGCAGGCAGCGGCCTCTGCGCCTTCGACGTTGCCGCCGAAGGGCGCGAGGTTGAAGTAGGCCTCCAGAATTTGGTCTTTCGAGTAATGGCGCTCGAGCTGCAGGGCGCGGGCGATTTGCACCAACTTGCCGGCAGCACTGCGGGTTTCGAGGTGCCAGCGCAGTCGGGCGACTTGCATCGTGAGCGTGGAAGCACCTCCGGCGGTATGTCCCCTAAGAGCCCGGCCGGTGGCGCGCATTAGAGCGAGCGGATTGACACCCGGATGCCAGCGGAACCAGCGGTCCTCCTTGTGCAGGGTGGCTTGCACCCAGTGCGGGCTCACCCCGGCAAGTGGGGTCCAGACCCGGTATCTGCCATCCGGTGCTGTAGTGATATGCAACAAGGTGCCGTTGCGATCACGCAGGACTCGCGACCACCCGAGTTCCGGCGGATATATCTGCGGCTGCGGCAGCCAAACCCAAATGAAAAAAAGTGCCACCATCCCTGCGCCCACCCACTTAGGCCAGCGACGGTGCCGCCGTCCTAGGCGCTTGGGATTGACTGGTGGATCGCGGTGCATGGCCTAACGACGGAAGTGGAATGAGATTGAACCCGGATCGCAAACGCATCCTACCGGGGTAGGTGATACGCTAGAGTCCTCAAAAGGTAAAGAATAGCGTCGCAGGGCGATTTTTTCACCTTGTGTTCCATGACCCGTTATCCACACTGCTCCCATGACCCACACTCCCATGGCGTTGATTACATTGTTAGCCACCGTGCTGGGTGCCAGCGGGGTGGAACCTCAGCTCTACACGCTGCACAGTTTCAAGAAGATCCAAGTGAGCGATGAGTTCTGGTGCGAAGGCGTTTCCTACGGCGACTTCAACCACGACGGCAAGCTCGATATTTGTGGCGGACCCTTTTGGTGGGAAGGACCCGATTTCAAGATTCGTCATGAATTTCGTCCTGCGACCAAGACATCCAAGGGAAAACGAGCCGATGGCACGGAATTCACCTTTGCCGGCTACAGCGGTGCCAAGGGAAATGTGAACGATTACTCTGACAATTTCCTAACATACGTCTATGATTTCAATGGTGACGGATGGGCGGACATTATCGTGTATGATACGCCTGGTGCCGATGCTTATTGGTACGAAAATCCCCAAGGCAAGAAGAATGCCGATGGCACGGAGCATTGGACGCGGCACAAGGCGATCAGCACGCTGGACAATGAATCGCCGCGCTTTGGTGATATCAGTGGCGATGGCAAACCCGATGTGGTTTGTAACTCTAACGGGTTTCTTGGCT
>CAIQXC010000368.1 GCA_903875675.1 Akkermansiaceae bacterium | reverse complement strand
TCCTCCGCTGACCTTGTGCCCGACGAGACGGCAAACACCCTCACCGTCCGCATTCACCGTATGGCCTCTCCGGCCCACGACAAGGCCATCGCCGCCCTACTCGATGACCTAACTCAGCTTGCTTTCCTGCACCCTGAAACCCATGCCCGCCTGATCTATCAGCTCGTCTGAGCCGCCAAAAGTGCCAAACCATTTTCCGCCGAGGTCAGGAAGTGTGAGGTTTCAGTTCGATTGCAGCTGTTATCGTAGGAATAGAAGGTGACGGCATAGGCGGTGCTGGCGGATAAGCCGGATAGCTAGATACCAAGGGCATTGCCGGTGACAAAATCCCGATAGAGACTGCTGTAAGTGAAGGTGCCGGTATCCGCTGCCGGGATGTTGCGGTTGCGGGCTATCAAGTTGGCGCTGGAGTTGAAGTTTCCCGAAGCGTCCTTGGTGGTTGCCGCAGCCACGTTGGCTCCAGTGGTGAGCCGCAAGGTGACCGGACCACTGACCGCGCTTCTTGGGCCTGCGAATCCCGCAGGGGTGGTTCCTGCGGCACCGATGGCTGTGAAGGTGGGTTGGATTGAGGCGGCGGTGGTGTCTCCCGCGTCAAAGCTCCGAATAATGGCGGCGTTGGCGGCGCAAACGAAAAAGATGACGGCAGAGGCGGCGAGCAGCGCACTGGGTTTTCGGTTGATGCCCAGGGTCATAGTTCGGTTCGGGATATTCATATTGTTAGATCGGTTTGTTTGGGTCGGGCGCGGTGTTCTGCCCGATTTGAGGAAAATGCATGCGCAGGAATCAGCAGATCCGTGCACGCAGCCGCTTGCATATCAAAATCCTCCGTTCGTGTCACCTGTCCAATTGGACAGGTAGGCTCATCAGCCGACCTCTACAATGCCAAGCCGCACTGCCGTCACCGCCGCCTGTGTGCGGTCAAGCACCTTGAGCTTGGCAAAGAGCCCGCCAAGGTGGAACTTCACCGTGCGCTCGCTGATGGCGAGGTTCGCAGCGATCTCCTTATTGCTGCGTCCCCTGACAAGGTGTCTCAATACTTCAATCTCCCTGGCGGTGAGTTCGTGGCGATCAAGACGAAGGGACAGGACGTCAACCACCAGCTTCGGCATCATGTCCTGGCCCGAAAACACCCCCCTTACCGTGGCTAGGATAGGGTCCCGCGGCGAATCCTTGAGCAAGTACGACTTGGCTCCGGACTGCACGGCCCGGAAGATGTCTTCATCCGAATCGTAGGTCGTTAGAACGATCACCCGAGCATCGCTGAACTCGCGGCGGATCTCAAGAATCGCCTCCACGCCGCTGAGCCGCGGCATCCGCAGATCCATCAGGCAGACATCTGGACGATGCGTTCGATAGGCTTCCACCGCCTCGAGCCCGTCGGCGGCTTCTCCGATGACTTCAATATCCGGGAGGTCGTGAAACATAGACACGATCCCAAGCCGGAACACCGGATGGTCATCAACCACTAGCAGACGAATCTTGTTCATGAACTCATCAATCCACAGGTTTCAACCGCTATCTCACACGAGATTTCCGTGCCGATGCCCGGTTTGCTGGAAATGTTAAGGATGCCACCGCACTGCTGGATCCGCTCACGCATCCCGGCGAGCCCGAAATGGATCGATGGTTCCTTGTCTGCGGCCACTGGATCAAATCCACACCCATCATCCTTGATGCAAAGCCTGACCCGGATATCCGAGAAATCCATCGTGAGTTCGATCATCCCGGGGTGGCCGTGCAGCATCGCATTGTGGATGGCCTCCTGACCGATGCGCAACAGGTTGTTCTCCTGGGCGGATGGCAGCCTGCGCATGTCCCCGCTGACCCGCCCGACACCACGGGTCGCGGTGCCGCGGGTGGCCTGTTCCAAAAGGCGGATCAGCGCTTCGGCCAGATCCCAATCCTCCAGAACCTGGGAGCGCATGTTCCAAATGCTACGCCTTGCCTCCTGAAGACTGCTGCATGCGGCCTCCCGCGCCATCGTGATGTGCAGCAGGGCCCCATCGTTTCCAGGGCCGAGCTTGCTGCGCGCCACTTCCAACTGCGCGGCGATAGCGGATAGATCCTGCGCCACGGTGTCGTGAATCTCCCGGGCCATCCGGTTGCGCTCACTCAGGATGGCTGCAAATTCTCCCTCTGCTTGACGCCTGTCCGCCACTTGGCGGCGCAGCCGTACCCGTGAGACAAGGGTGACCAAGGCAATGGCACCGAGTGATGCCGCCACCAGCGAGCCTAGCAGGATATTCAATCGCCCCGGCGTCCACCATGGCGGTTCCGCAATGACCCGGATATCCGCCGGGCTGCGCAGCAGGATTCTGAATGATGATGAAAAGACCGTCACGCCGTCCGGCATCCAGTAGCCTGAATCCAGGCAAATTCCGCTCACCTCAATGCGTGCTCCCGGCTTTAGGGACAGTGCCGAAGGGGCTCCGGAAGATGCGGGGAGCACCAATGGGAACTGCACACCCTCGCTTGTCACCGAAATTGCCCATCCGTCGCGGTGAAGGACCCTGCCAATAACGGTAGCTGTTAGCCTAACCAATTCGGGATCATGAGAATATGCATCCGCGATTCGAGACAAATCCAACGGCTCGGGCAGCTTGACGGCTCGAGCGGTTATCTTGCAGATGGCATCGTCCAACGATGGTGAGTGTTCCGACTTGTAGGGAAAGCCCAGCACGCGGATGCGGTCGCCGGGCCCCAATCGTACGTCTTGTGAGGTGTTGACTTGGATGCATTGGCTGCCATCTCGCACAAAGATCCGGCTGCCCGCCTCGCTGTGGATCACCTCGCCTTCGATCAGCATGCGGTGACCGTATGCGCCTTTACCTGAGTGCTGCAGAAGCGATCGAATGGATCTGGGCGTCCCCTCAAACGGGTTTTCCGGGGGTGTTTCCTCCTGAATCACAGGCTCGTTCTCCGGCACCCAAAGCCGGGGTCCAAGGGCCTGCCTTTGGTCGTTGTATCTGTGGAAACAGATTCCCCGTATCCTGACGGATGAATCCACCCACCGATCTGCGGTCAATTCCTTTCCCGAGACACGAACGGAGATCTGCTGGCCGCCTGTCGCCAGCATCATCACCGACCCGGGTGGACTGAGATCCGGGTACCAGTGGCAGGAACGCACGACGCCGCGCATTTCGATCCATTGCCCGTTCAGGCCGCCCCACAGAAGCTCCTCATAGACAGCCCGGATCGGAGCCGGAAGCGGCCCGTGACCCAGAGTGCGCACCGAAGACGCCACGATGATGGGAGCGAAGCCACCGGGGTCGCTTACGCCGACGACCTCCACTTGGGCACCATTCTCCCAAACCAGATCCGGCAGAGCGTCGTTGCGGATGTAGGCACAGCTCTTGCCGTCGTGGACCACTGCCCTGTTCCGGCCAATCTCAGAGCCGCCAATGACGGTTCCGACCAGCCTCACCGGACGGGCCGATGCCGCCTCCTCCTGACTGAGCTTGAGCAAGTCCTCCGCACGCGTGATCTCCTGTGCCTGGCAGCAAGACAGCCAGACGCCTGCTAAAATAAGCCGCACACGCAGCCATACCACTGCCGCCCGCAGGCAGGGTCTATCAAATCGCAGATTGGGG
>CAIQXC010000367.1 GCA_903875675.1 Akkermansiaceae bacterium | reverse complement strand
GCCACCGGGCAGGAAGCGTTTTATGCGGCAATCGCCTATGGCAACACCAAGCGCCTTGACTCCCGCACTTACGGCAAGTGGGTGCCGCTTTCCCGCTGGGAAGCCGACATGGAAAAGTATCCCCGGCCCAAGCGTGAGACCAGCGATGATTTTCTGATTTTTCCCTGCGCCGAGACCCGCAAAGTCCGCAACGATTCCATCCACATCCAGGAGGATGGGCCGGCCGGTGTTTCTATGACCTGGGTTTTCACCGCCGACTGGCTTTGGAAGTATCGCAGTGCCGATGTCACCTGTTATTTCGACCCGCTCTCCGAGTGGCCGGTCAAGGCCACAATCACCTTAGCCGGTAGCCGCAAACCCATCGGTCAGGTCGAGTGCATCAACCCTTTTGGAGAGTCCAAAGACCGCGCCGCCGAAATGGTCAAATCCGTGCGCCAAAGCATGATGACCGAGACCCGTAATCTCCTCACCATGCACACCACCCGCACTGTCCGCCACAAGGACGGCGTGATCCACGTCGCGACCCCCGCGAAACCAGCCTCCGACCCTTCCGACAAGTCCGGCCTGTCCGACTCTTCACCCCGCCCCGACCGCCTCATTCTCGACCCCCTCAAGGACCTCGCGCGCAATCCCCGCGAAACCCTCGCTGCCCCCCCGCGAATCACCCGCGATGACATCGGCGACAACCTCTCCCGCCGCGCCCAATTCGCCCGCCAACTCTTCGTCCAACCATAACCACACCGACTGCATGACATCCCAACAACTCAAATCCGATCCGACCGTTTTGGCCCTGCAAAAAATCCAGCAATCGCTGGGCCTGCGGGACATCCCCTTCGCCAACCAGTTGCGCCTCGATATTCACGGTGCCAACTGGGGAAAAATCCTTGCCGGAACCTATGATGGGCAATTCAAAAAAGTCCTCATCAAGCTCCAGGTCGCCCTCGCCGATTATGAGCACGGCAGCAGCGGCGAAACCGAAGAGGGGATCGTCGTCCTGGATCACGTCCGGCAGACCCTCGACTCGGTGGACATTGCCTTCGCCGCCACCGACGAGCACCGGCTCGCTATCCTCAGCGGCGTCAAGGGGTCGGGCAAGTCGCGCACCCTGCAACTGGCCCACACCAAACATAAGGGCCACCTCATCAGTGCCAGGCCGTCCTGGTCCGGTGCCTATCTCAATTTCCTCAACCGTTTCGCCGCCGGCATGAACCTCCCCGAGTCCCGTTCCGCCGGGGCGGCCGAATGCGTCATTATCGACTCCATGGTCGAGTCCAAGGGCCTGATCTGCCTCGACGAATTCAACTATTTTTCAAGCAATGCCTTGGCCTTCGTCAAAACCCTCATCAATGAGACCCGCTGGGTCGTTCTAGGCTCGACCATCCCCCATCACCTGCATCGCATGGCCTCCGACCGCCAAACCTCCCAGGAGTCCGCACAGCTCCTGCGCCGAGCCGTCGCCATCACCACCATCCCATCCGTAACGGTGCGCACCATCGAGCACATCCGCCGCGCGCTTTACCCGGATGTGACAGTCGGAGTCTATGCCGAGATGATGGCCACCGTTTGCAATCGCCACAAGCACATTGATTCCATTTGCCAGATCCTCGCCGACACCGATCCTGCCGATTCCTCCGACCTCCCTAAATCCATTGCCCGTCACGAAAGATTCGCCTCCACAATCGTCAAATCCTCCGACCTATGACCCCAAAAAAAGACACCTGGTACATCCCCGCAAGCATCATGCAGCTCGCCGACGGCACCACCATGGTCAAGCCAGGACGGGCCATCCTCCGCGCCCGTGCAGCCCGCACCGCAGCCCTCACCGGCGTCTCTCGTCACGTCCTCCACAACCTCGCCGAATGCGGCTACATTCGCCGCTGTCAGCCCAGCCCCGAGGGCACCTGTTACTATCCCGGCGAGGTCGAGGCATTCATCCGCCGCACTGAGGAAGAGCCCGGTTTCTGGAACCAGGTTAGAATCCGCGCATACCTCCGCGGGGAAACAATTAAGGAATCAAAATCATCATCCTAATTATGACCAACCGCTTGCACCGCCGCACCCGGTTGAAGGCAACACGCACGCTCGGTTTTGGATCCCGCGATAGCTGGGCGAAATACCGCTCGAAATCCTGCCCCTTGGCCGGACCGAGCAACATCCCGCTCCAACGATGCACGGTCATGCCGCCGACGTTGAGCGCCGCCACACCGGTCGATGCGGTGACGTGGGGGTGGCGTTTGAGAAACTCCCGCACGCCATGACTTTTCCCTGACCCCGCCGCGCCAGTGAGAAACACGTTCTCACCAGCGACGGCAAGGTCCAGGAAGCGCTCGGCGGGACTGCGAGCAACGATACTTGACCCTTCCCCACTTCAAAAAGTAACCCTTTCCTTGATCTCTCAGCGAAAGGGTTCTTGTTTGCTCGAAAATCCCTTATGTTTTCTGGCATTTTCAGCCTCCTTCACCCTCATTCATCCTTTCCCTTGCTCGTGGCAGCATGCCAATTTGGTTAGCCCATCCAATTTGTTAGTCCAAGATTCAGTGGTCAAGCGGGTTTTCGCCTGATGCATCGCCGAGGTGGGCGAGATTGGCCGGGAGGAATTTTTTGAAGAGGGTCTTGTCGATGGCTTTCATGTAGGCTTCCTGAGGAGAGATCATGCCTGAGCTCAGCTTGCTCCAGATGGATTCATCCATGAATTGCATGCCCTCGGACT
>CAIQXC010000366.1 GCA_903875675.1 Akkermansiaceae bacterium | reverse complement strand
CGTCCTCCTTGTTGCGGCCCTGCCATGCCTGCACTCCCCCACCCGCCCCAGGCCGTTTCTCCCGCACCCAATCCGCCATCGCCAGCAACCGACTCACCCCCGCCGCCCCGCTCGCCCCACTCAGTAATCCCGCCTGATCCGCGATTTCCTCCCGCCTCGCAGCCGGCCACAGGTCGGCTCGCTCACGAAAACTAACCAACGCACGCGTCTCATCGGCACTCAACCCCACCGGCAAGGGCAGCGCGGCCATTGCCGGCGCAGCAGCCAAAACCGGCATCACCGCCGCTCGCTCATAAATCACCACCGTGCCCGCCGCCAAATCTCCTAGCCGCTGAAAATGCCTCGTAGCCAAACAACTCGCCATCCCAAAACCATAAGTGAAAAATGGCATGCCATCGATCCATCTCAAAAAATTCCTCAGCACCGCCTGCCCTAGGCTGATGGGCGAACCGCTCGCCTGCACCACCCGCAGGCCCAGAATTCGCTTGCCGGGCGTGGCACCGCGTTTGCCCGCCTCGAAAATCACCGGATAGAACCACTCCATCAAGAACCACGCCAGCATCAGCACACCACTGACCAAGCGCTCGCCGATGGCGACCCCTAACCATCCGAGGCACAACGACGCGACTAGCAACACCCCGGCGCGGATCAGCATATCCAACGCGTAGGCCCCGGCACGCAGGATCGGGCCAGCCACCCGCAACCGGATGACCACCCCTTCGGCGAGCTCCACCGCCTGCAATGTGTCAAGTTTGTCCGCCGTCATGCTCACTCCAACGCCCAGACTAGCGGCTTTCCACTCCGCGTAAAGCCTCCCGACTCGCTTTTTTGCGATGCCCGGCGCTTCTCCCCCGCCGAGCCGCCACCTCGCAAATCTTTGTTCCCTCATTTGCAACATGCGTCATTCTTGCAACGTAACCAAGCGCCTCTTATGAAACCCCTTCTGCCAGTCACCCGCTCTCTCATGGCCTGCTGCCTGTTGCCCACGATTCTTGCCGCAGCGGAACCAGCTATCCAGCACGACCCGGTGCTGCCGACGGGCCACTTCGAGCAAGTTCTCTTCGTCAAGCGCCATACCTATAACTCCAATCACTATTACACCGAGTTCATCAACAGTTCCTGGCAACCCGGTGGCAACCTTTGCCTCCTCAACCTCAATGACAATTCAGTTAAAGAAGTCGTGACCGATCTCAAAAACGGCGTCTTCGAACGCTTCGATCTGTCCTTCGACGCCAAGCGCGTCGTCTTCGCCTGGAAAAAAGGCCCTCAAGACGGCTATCGCATCTATGAGGTGAACCTCGACGGCAGTGGCCTGCACCAACTCACATTTCCGCAGGATGACGAAGCCGAGTTGGTGCGCAAGTACCGCGTCGGTGACCATTACCACCACGGCACCGACGACATGCAACCGTGCTACCTCCCCGATGGCGGCATCGCCTTCATCTCCACCCGATGCCAATACGGAATCTTGTGCGACAGTCCAGATGATTTCACCACCACCGTGCTCTATCGAATCGATGGCAACGGCAAAAACCTCCGCAAACTCAGCAATAGCTCAGTCAGCGAGGCCGCTCCCGTGATCCTAGCCGACGGCCGCATCCTCTATACCCGCTGGGAGTACGTCGATAAGGGCGCGGTGAGCGTCAAAGGTCTGTGGGCGATGCGCCCGGACGGCTCAGGCTCAGCCGAGGTCTATGGCAATGATATCGCCCTGCCGCCCACCATGATCTACGGCCGCCCAATCCCGGACAGCCCCAATCATTATGTCGTCCTCGGTGCCCCCCATTACCCGCAAAACGGCGTCGGCACCGTCATCCGCCTCGATATGAGCCGCGATATCCGCAGCCGCGACCCAATGACGTATATGACTCCGGATGTGGATATCAAAAGCGAGGGCGGTTTCGCATTTCGAAAACCCGACGGCTCTTGGACCAACGACGGCAATGGCCACGGACCCTTGTTCAAGGATCCTTATCCTCTATCCGAAAGCCTGTTTCTCGTCGCCCACAAACCCGAAGGCCCTGCTTGGAACACGGCCAACGGTTATGGCCTATACCTGCTAGACAACCACGGCAAGGTGTCACAGGTCTATCGGGATGAGGCGATCTCGTGCTGGTTGCCCTATCCGGTAAAACCCCGCCCCACGCCACCGGTGACCACCATGGGCGTGAACCAACCGCTGGCAGCCAAAAACCAGGCACTATGCATGATCAACGACGTCTATCATGGATTGGAAAATGTGGCGCAGGGCGAGGTGGCTTACCTGCGCATTATCGAACAGGTGCCCCGGCCGTGGGCAGCCCGCCGCCACTGGGACGGCGACTGTTATGACCAGCAGCATGCCTGCATCACCAAAGACACCCACCTGGGCCTCAAGATCATGCATGGGATCGTGCCGGTGGAAGCAGACGGCTCGGCCGCTTTTATCGTGCCGGCCTGCGCAAATATCATCCTCCAGGCATTGGACAAAAATCATCTGGCACTCCAGACTGAGCGCACCTTCGTCGATTATATGCCCGGGGAGATCCGCAGTTGTGTGGGTTGCCACGAGTTGCCGCAAAACGCCGCCGCCGCCACCTTGCTGAAATCGCGCCTCGCCATGCAGCGCCCACCGTCACTGCCGGGCCCCCAGCCAGGCGAAAAGGACGGCCACCGCCCCCTCGACTATGCCGCGGATGTCCAGCCAGTCTGGGACAACCACTGCATCAAATGCCATGGCACTGAAGAACCCAAGGGGAATCTTAATCTAACTGGAGCTCCGACCGCCCAGTTCAATATATCGTATGAAAGCCTGTTGCCTGACAAACACCGGGTGCTCGGCCCGGTCGTCGGCGAAAACCATCCCAAAACCGGCAACGTCGAGTACCTGCCCGCTAAATCGTTAGGATCTCATGCCAGCGTGCTCGTCGCCATGCTCGCCCCCCCCGGCGCGGTGCAACTCGCCGATCCCAAGCAAGCCGAGCGCGTCATCAAGCTCGCCGAAAGCCACCAAAAAGTCCGGCTAAGCGCGGCGGAATTGTCGCGGGTTTCCACTTGGGTGGATACCAATTGCCAGTACTACGGCAGCTACTGGGGCCGCCGCAACCTGCAGTACGCCACCCTGCCGGATTTCCGCCCCACCGTGACCTTTGACCAGGCCCGCAGCCCGATCAATCCGCTCGAAAAGCCCTGAATCCGCAGCTAAGCACGCAACTTTCCGGTTTCAATGAACCGAGTTTTGCCCGCTGCCTCCAAGCATCGCCCCAATGCATGAAGTACAAGCCGTGACGGTATCGAGCATGCGCGGCCACCTGCTGGGCCTCTGCGATTCAATGGACGCATGTCTCCGAGGCTTGCTAGACTCGAAGCGCCGGGTCGCCGAGGGCGTCCACGAAACTCGCAAAGTCGGCAAGGCTCTGCGTGGCGGCTTGGCCTTGGTCGGGATGCCACGGGCCACCTTGGGCGCAGTCACGGCCGTGGGACGCATGCTGGCGGGTCAGCGCGACGCGGTTTCGCGCCTCAAAACCTGGCAGCGCCTCGGCTGGGAGGATGCACCTCAGGCGGAGGCGGATACCCTCAGCGCCGTCACCGCGATGCTCGAAAAACTCGCCCATTCGGCCGGACGCAAGCCGCCTCAGGAGGCGGTTGCTTGGGCCGTGGCGCATATTGCGACTGTGCGTGCTGCCTTGGTGCTGCAGAGCGAGGAATCCTTGCTGGAGGCATTGCCACAGGGGCTGCGCCGGCTCAAGCGCCGCCTATCCAAGCGCTTGTGCAAGCTGGGCATGCGGCGCCGCGACGAGCCCGCCTTTCACGAGGCACGCAAGGGGGTTAAGGCCTGGCTCGGTGCCCAAACGTTGATGGGACAAACTGCCGATTCGGACTGCCTTCATCTCGCCGATTTGTTAGGCGACGAAAACGACCTCAGCGCATTGGAAGCCTGGCTCAAGGCTCGCGGCTTCTCCAAACCAATGGCCCCGCTCATGTGGCGGCATTTGCACGAGCGCCATCACACGGTGCGGATCCATTGTTTGGCCGCCAAGGACGCCGCCAAAAATGGGTTCGGGAAATCGGATCTATCACCCTTCACTGATCCCTGAGTTCTGAGGCTGTCCGCTGAAAGGAACGCCCCTTCATCCGCGTTTTCTTGGCCATTCCCTATCTGAGAGAACCTCCCATTTCACGCAATGACCACCCGCCACCTCTATCCTTGGACATCCGCCGCCGGACTTCTCGCTGCCCTCGCCATCCCGTCGGTCTTCGCCGCCCAGCTCCCCTTGCGCGGCTTGAATGAAGTCAACCACAGCCAAGTGGAGTTGCGCGGCGGATTCTGGGGACCTCGCCTCAAATCCCATCAGGAGGTGACGCTGCCTCACGCCCTCGATTGCCTGGAAAAAGACGGCCACGTCACAAACTACGACAAAGCCGCCGGCAAATTCGACGGGCCGCTGCAAGGCCACCCGGCGTTCGACTCAGACTTGCACAAAGCGCTGGAAGGCGTGCTCATCTCGCTGCAACACTTTGACGACACCGCTCTTCGCCAACGAGCCAAAGCAATCATCGGACGCATCCTCGCCGCCCAACAGCCCGACGGCTTCCTCATCGCCTACTACATCGTCAAGGACCAAGACAAACGCTGGGACGACCTCCGCCTGTGCCACCAAATGTACAACGCCGGACACTTCTTCGAAATGGCCGTCGCCGAATACCAACTCAGCGGCCAACCCGACGCACTCAACGCCGCCACTCGCTT
>CAIQXC010000365.1 GCA_903875675.1 Akkermansiaceae bacterium | reverse complement strand
GACGGGGGTACCCATTCTCGGCGCGATTCCTCAAATCAACCTCCGTCACCTTGCCGTCGCCGAGAAACATTTCTGCAAACGCCACCCGAACGATACGGCTGATTTGCGCGACACCTGGGAGAAGCGGATGGTTTTTCGCGGCGGGACGTCCTCGACCAGCTATGCGGAAATGTACCGCTCGCTGCGGGCCTCGGTGTCGCGGTTAGGCGATGAGAGCAAGCGCAGGATCACGTTATTTTCGAGCGCACTGCCCGGTGAAGGCAAGAGCCTCACGTCGGCCAATTTTGCTGCCGGAGCAGCCGGACAGGGGCGTAAAACACTGCTCATTGACATGGATTTGCGTCGGCCAGCCATCCACAAACTCTTCGGCCTCACCCATGAGCAAATACACGGCGGCCTCACCGAGTACCTCGCCAATCTGGCCCCCTTCGAAGACGTCATCTGCCACGCAAGCAACCAGCCCAACCTCGACCTGATCCTTGCTGGCAAGCACGCCGCCAATCCCGGCGAATTGCTCAACACCGGTCGCCTGCGGGGACTTCTAGCGCAGGCCTGTCTCGACTACGAGGTGGTGGTCATCGATACCGCACCGTTCCTAGCGGTGCCCGATACCCGTATCATCGCGCCCCTCGCGCATAACTTCTGCCTCGTCGCCATGGCCGGTCAGACCCCCAAAGGAGCCATCCGTCGCGCCTTGGAATTGCTCGAAGAGGACGGCATTCCTCTCAGCGGTATCATATTCAACGGTTACAAGGAACGCCGCTACTTGATGAGCGAGAACTATTCCTACGGATACTACAAAACGTCCAGTTACCGGTACAGTTATGAATCGTACGGATATGGGACCTGAGGCCGAAGTATCCAGTTAGAATCCGCCGAACAAATCCATTTGGGCGACGTTGGCCTTGGGAAGTGTGTCCTGAACGGTATTCTTGGCCTTGGGGCCCTGGGTTTTGGCTTCGGGCTTGATCGAGTGCAGCTCGAGGTGTGAGAGGATCGATTTGGCGCGCTCCACCACCAATTTGGGCAGGCCGGCGAGTCGCGCGACCTGGATGCCGTAGGATTTGTCGGCGGCGCCGGGGAGGATTTTGTGGAGGAAGATAATTTCGTCGTTCCACTCGCGCACCGCGACGTTGTAGTTGGCGACGGCGGCACG
This sequence comes from Akkermansiaceae bacterium, assembly GCA_903875675.1. Lineage (GTDB taxonomy): Bacteria > Verrucomicrobiota > Verrucomicrobiia > Verrucomicrobiales > Akkermansiaceae > Luteolibacter. The sequence goes on along the minus strand of CAIQXC010000365.1, from coordinate 4,346 downwards.
GGTGTTAGCCAAATCGGTTAGCTCGTGATAGTGGGTGGCAAACAACGTCCGGCAACCGATCACATCGTGAATGTGCTCGGCCACCGCCCAAGCGATCGAAAGTCCGTCGAAGGTGGCGGTGCCGCGGCCGATTTCATCAAGAATGACTAACGAGCGGTCACTGGCATGGTTGAGGATAAGGGCGGTTTCACTCATCTCGACCATGAATGTGGACTGGCCGCGCGAGAGGTCGTCGGAGGCACCCACCCGGCAGAAAATCCGGTCAACAATGCCCAAAGTGACGGCTTCGGCGGGGACGAAGGCCCCAATCTGCGCCATCACGGCAATCAGCGCGATCTGGCGGATATAGGTCGATTTGCCAGCCATGTTGGGGCCGGTTAGGATTTGCAAGCGGGCGCTATCGGGATCCAGCTCGGTATCGTTAGGGACAAACTTGGCATCGGTTAGCGTTTGTTCGAGCACCGGGTGGCGGCCATTGCTGATGAACAAGCGGCGGGACTCCTCGAGCTGTGGCCGACAATGGCGGTGATACTGAGCGACTTCCGCCAAGGCGCAGAGGACGTCGGCCTCGGCGATGGCGGCGGCGGTTTCCTGCAAGGCAGGCAAGTGGGCGATGGTGCGGCCGCGCAGATCCAGGAACAATTCGCCTTCGAGTTGTTTCGAGCGTTCCTCGGCACCGAGGACCTTGTTTTCCATCTCCTTGAGCGCCGGGGTGATGTAGCGCTCGGCGTTAGACATGGTTTGCTTGCGGGTGTAATCGTCGGGCACTTTCGCCAGATGCGAGGTGGTGATTTCGATGAAATAGCCGAAAACATTGTTGAACTTGATTTTAAGCGAGTCGATGCCCGTGCGCTGGCGTTCATCGGCTTGAAGACGGGCGATCCAATCCTTGCCACCGCTTGCTGCGCTGCGCAGTTCGTCGAGTTCGGGCGACCAGCCGTCGCGAATGATCCCGCCGTCCCGCAGGTTGGCAGGCGGCTCATCGGCCAGCGCGGTTTGTAACATCTTTGTCAGGTCGGAGAAATCGTGGAGCCGCGAGGTGAGTGTGCTGGCGAGCCCTGAGTGCTCGCTGGCGAGAGTGGCCAGATCTTCCTTGAGGGCGGGAATATGCGATAAGGAAATGGCGAGGGACAGCAGATCGCGGGCATTGCCACTGCCTTGGGACAGCCGGCCGGTGGTGCGCTCAATGTCGCGGATGCCCTTGAGCGCGTCGCGGCATTTGGCCAAAAGAAACGGCTCCGCCAGAAAGCCGGCGATGAGGTCCTGTCTGGATGTTAGAACGGCGATGTCCCGCAGCGGATGCAAAATCCAATCCCGCAATAGTCGCGCACCCATCGGGGTGGCGGTTCGATCGAGCACACCTAACAGCGTATGAGCTTTGCCAGAGCGGCTTTCCACCAGATCGAGGTTGCGCTGGGAGGCGGCATCGATGAGGACGTGGTCGCTGCTGGCACGCACCTGCGGCGGATGGATGTGGCTGCAGGTCCGGCGGAGCTGGTGGATGAGGTAATGCAGGACGGCCCCGGCGGCACCGCTGGCGGCGTGGAGCTGCGAGCATCCGAAGCCATCGAGCGAGTGGACGTTGAAATGATCGCGCAGCAATTGGCTGGCATGCTCGGGCAGGAAGGCATAACCGTCATAGGGCAGGCTGTGGAGCAGCTTGCCGAATTCCGCAGTTTGATGGTCAGGGACTAACAATTCGGACGGACTGATACGCGCCAGTTCATCCTCGAGTTGCCCGAAATCCACAAACTCGGCGATAACGAACTCACCGGTGGTGTGGTCCACGCAGGCCAGGCCGAGAGATTTGCCGTGTCGGCAGACGGCGGCCAGATAGTTCGGGCGCTGGTCGTCGAGGAGGGTCATGTCGTCGATCGACCCGGCGGTTAGGATGCGTGAAATCTCGCGTTCGACGAGTTTACCGGGTTTGGGATCGGACGTTTGTTCGGCGATGGCCACCCGTTTGCCAGCTTTTAGCAGGCGAGCCAAATAGCCCTGAGCGGCATGATAGGGCACGCCGCACATGGGGATGCCATTGCGGCGGGTGAGGGCCACGTTAAGGATGGGCGAGGCGGTTTTGGCGTCCTCGAAGAACATTTCGTAAAAATCCCCGAGCCGGTACATCAGCAGAACATCCGCAGGCAAGGACTTCCGCATGGCCTGATATTGGGCCATCATCGGGGTGAGTACGGGCTCGGACATGCCCCAGCTTGGCGGCTTTCCTCCCTCATGAAAATCACGAATTTGGAAAATTCCGGGTTTCGGGCAGGCGATCTGGCGGTAAAGGGATCCCTGGGTAGCAAGGCCCATCGGGTATGGGGGCAGCAAAGTTTCGCAATCTCGGCCCGCCCCGACCACGAATCGATGATTCGCAGCGCCCTGGGCTTGCCCAATAGGCGGCTATCAGTCAGACTCACGGCATGGGCAATTGGCTGGGGAAAATTTTTGGCACGGCGCGGGCACTGATATGCAGGTGGCGGACGGTGGTGCTGTTGTCGCTGCTCGGCGGCGGGGTGTCCTTGTTCGGGTTGGGTGGTGCACGCTGGTGGATCTTTGACCTGTGCAATCATTTCCAGGCGCAGTACTTCGGGTTTCAGGTGCTATGCCTGCTCGGGCTTTTCGTCCTTCGGCGGTTCCGCTGGGCGTTGCTCCCGGCCGTGTTTTTGATCCTTCCCTGCTGGAATTTGGCACCATATTACCTCCCCCACAAGGACGCCCCACTCCTCTCTCGGCCGCTGCGAGTGCTCAGTTTCAATGTCCTGCTCACCAACACCCGCTACGCCGATACCTTGCACTGGGTCCAACAAACCCACCCCGATATCGCGTTTTTCCCAGAGGTCACCCACTCGTGGGAGCTCGGCCTCGATCCCTTGAAAACCACCATGCCTCACAGCATCATCTACGCCGACACCCACAACTTTGGTTTCGCGTTGTTTTCCAAGTATCCCATCGTCGAGCACGTCCTAGTGCCTAGCCGCTTCCATGGCATCACCATGGTGCAGGTGACACTTGATGTGGATGGCCGGCAGGTGCTCTTTTTCGGCATGCATCCACCATCGCCACTCTCGGCGGACCTCTCTGAGGCCCGCGACGACGCCTTCAAGGAACTCGCCAAACAACTGCACGGTGAAACCCGGCCGGTCATCGTGGTCGGCGACTTCAATGCCACGCCCTGGAGTCATGCGATTGAACCCTTGCACAAAGCCGGCTTGCGCGACAGCATGCTCGGCCGGGGCCTCAGCGCTACATGGCGGCGGAACTTCCCGCTGGTGGCCATTCCCATCGACCAGATCCTGCTCCGCGGGCCAATCGGCACCGAGGCCCGCTGGACCGGGCCGGACCTCGGATCCGATCACTGGCCGGTGGTGGGGGATTTGCGATGGTGAGCCAGAAGAGCAACCCCACTGTCGGAGGTTAAGCTCACTGGCAACCGACAACCGCCCCGAACCCGCACCGAAAAAACATGAATCCTAGCGCCCCGGCATGGGCATCGGTGCGATAGGCGATGAGGGGGAACGCAGCTCGCTATGGCGCTTCTGGGTGACGGCAGGAACGTAGTGCCCGCTAGGCAGGGTGCGCAGTGGTTTGGAATTTGACAGATTATCCTTGTCCAGGCGGCGGGCTGGTGTTTGAGTTCTGCATGTGAGAACGACCTTGCCTGTGCCCTGCGCGAAGCCCGCGCATTTTGCCCTGCGCGAAGCCCGCGCATTTTGGCCTGTCGTTACCCAACAAGTCGCAGATGACGAGCCGCGTAACGCAACTCAACCACCCCGCTAACTAACCGAACCACGCTCCTGCCATCGCTCAGGAGGCACCAAACCTGACAACCCTATGAGACGATGAATGAAACCGACTACGAGCCTGATTCCCGAGTGATGCCAGAGCGGATTGCTGCATCTGTGATTGTCGCAGGCTCGGTCATGAGTGTGTTCGCGCTATTTGGATGGATGCTAGCGATGCGTGCATCGGTTCTTTTCATGATCCCACTGACGATGATGTAGCTTCCAGATACCTCAGACATTCGGCTCGCCTGTGACTTGTGCCCCGCTAAATTTCATGGAAGGTTATACCTTATGCACTTGTGAAGTATGTCCAGAATGATGTCCTCATAAAATTTTAGGCGAACGCCTAGCAGCCGGGCGTTTGGGGTGGGGTTGGTGTGAGACAGTGGTGCTGATGCCGGTCGGCCACGGTAATTTGTTAGCTTTCTTGATGACACGAGATGGACTTCCATGCCCGCCGCGCCGGGCCGCAGAACCCCATCAAAGCGGGTCAACTCGCGGAAGCGCACAGGGTCGTCGCGGTTGTTGTCATAGAGTTTTTTGAACGGGGCGAGCGCCTGGTAG
>CAIQXC010000364.1 GCA_903875675.1 Akkermansiaceae bacterium | reverse complement strand
CGTCGGCGGTAATGCGACCAATACAGTCGATCCTGGGACGGGGACCGACGCGTATCCAACCGGTGCCATGGGGGTCTCACTGGTCGAAACCGCGATGGGCAACCGCCTCATGAGCAGCAGGTTGAACGGGCAGGAACCGGCCACGACCAAATCCTTCGACGTGTCAGCCCTGGCAAACAACGGAACGAACTACCACCTCGAAATCGTCGATAACTTCAGCGGCAGTTGGGGCTACGGCGAGTGGGACAATTTCGTCATCCCCGGCACACTGGCAACCCCGTCAGCCCCCACCGGTCTAAGCGCCATGCCGGGCAACGCCAGGGTGCTGCTGACCTGGGCGGCAACGCCCGGTGCCACCACCTACAACGTCAAGCGGTCTCAGACAAGCAGTGGAGCGTTCACCCTGGTCGGTACGACCACGGCAACGGACTACCTGGACACCACTGCGGTCAACGGCACGCCCTGCTACTACGTGGTGTCGGCCGCGAACACCACAGGCGAAAGCGACAACTCGACGCAGGCCGACGCCACTCCCAACATCCTGCCGCTGCCATCCGGCACCGCCGTCTATTACAGCTTCAACGACGCCGCCAACCCAGGTCGCGATGATAGCGGCAATGGCCAGCACCTCCAGGCCACCACCGGCACTCCCCAACACGACACCGGCGGCTACGGCGGCGCACTCCTCCTTGACGGTGCCACCACGCTTGGCACGGTCTCAGGATCATTCCCCACAGGCGTGCCTACCGGTGCCAGCCCGTTCACTGTCGCATGCTTCGTCAAAGCCGACCCGAGCGGCAGCGCCCTCGGCGGTTGGATCGGCTATGGCTCGGGAGCCGATAGACAGACTAACAATTTCCGAATGGACGGCTATTTTGGCGGGGTCCATAATTATTGGTGGAATGCCGACATCAGCGCAGCGGTCCCCAACGGCGGTGACTTCCGCAACGCCTGGCATGCAGTGGTAGGCACCTGGGACGGTACCACCCGCAAGATTTATATCGACGGCCTCCTACAGGCCAGCGACACGCCCGGCGATCCCGCCATCACCACGGCCAACTTCCGCGTCGGCACGACCCTCGCCGACGAGAACTTCAAGGGCTGGATCGACGAACTGCTGATCGTCAATCGCGCCCTGACCGCTGCGGAGGCCGGTGCCTACGCCCTTGGAGGCTACGCCGTGGGTTCGCTGCCTCAACCCGGCAACTACGCCGCCTGGGCCGCCGCCAATGGTGGCAGCGCCGATCCAACTGCGGATTCCAACCACAACGGCGTCCCCGACGGCGTCGAGTTCTTCCTGGGGGGCACCGCTGCCACTCCAGCCACCCTGCCGCCCCTGGTGGACAACGCCGGCACTTGGACGTGGGCCATTCCGTATGATCCAACCGCCGCAGCCAGCCACGTGTTCCAATCCTCCGATGACCTGACGATTTGGTTTGACGCCGCCCCGGGCGACATTCAGACCCTGACATCCCCGGACCGGATCGTGCTCACCCTGCCAAGCGGCACTGG
>CAIQXC010000363.1 GCA_903875675.1 Akkermansiaceae bacterium | reverse complement strand
GATGTCTCCCCTTGCGCGAGGGAAATCGGTACGGCGCTGGTCGCGTCGATGCCGGTGAGCCGGAGCGATCCGGAAAACGGCTCGCCGCCCGAATTTTCCAGCAGTGCGAGGAATCCTCCGTCGGGCAGGCGGATCATCTCGCAGGTGAAGGCAGGCGGGGAGGGCACTTCCATCAAAGAGGCCACGATGCGATCCAGGCTCAGGTAGAGCGGTGCGCCGTCCAGGGCCACCTCGATGGAGCCCTCCGCGCTGGCTGGCGGGGAGATGTCGGTGCCGAGGTGGTTGTGCAGCCGCAGCTTGGCGTTACCGACGGGCAGGCGGATTGTCCGGGCATCGTTTGCGGTCGTCCAACAGGCCGCGGCCATTTCATGATCGTTGCCAAACAGCAATACCCAGTCATCGGTGGTGCCAAGGGCAAGGCGTTTGATGAAATGCATGCCTTGCAGCGTGGTGGTGAGCGTGTGGGCGGCGCGGTAGGCGGGCTTGATGCGGAATACCGCTCCCCCTCCTTCCACATTCTGAGGCAGGCCGACGCTGCCGAAGTGGTGTTCGGCGTCCTTGGGGTCGGAGCCGTCGTCGCGCCAGTCATACCAAATGGAGAGGGCGATGTCCTGCGAGAGGTTGGTGAGAAACTCACGGGCGAGCAGGCGGCCCTGCCTATCCTCGCCGAAGCCATCCCATGCTGCGGAGTACCCCCACTCGCCGGAGATCAAAGGGATGGAGCGGTTGGCAGGGGCGGACTTTTGGATGGAGCTACGCAGTTTGGCATATTCCGGCAAGACGGTTTCGGGGTCGCTCTGGCGGTACGGGTGCAAGCTCACGCCCGCAAAATCCTCGAGCACACCCATTTTGAAACAGCCGTCTAGGAACGGGACATCGATGCCCGAACAGGCTGGGCCGATGACAGCTTCGCCGGGCGAGGTCTTGTGAATTTGTGCTGCTGCGGCACGGGCTAGGGCGGCATAGACAGCGGCATCGGGCGTGGGCTTCCAGAAATTGATGTTCGGTTCGTTCCAGACTTCCCACAGGAAACCGCGGCCCTCGTAGCGTTTCGCGGTGGCAGCGGCCCAGCGGGCGAACGCACTGCGGCCTTCATCCGTCCGCACCGAGCTGTCCTGCTCGTAGAGCCGGTTGCTGTAATCCAAGATGAACAGCGCCTTGATCTTGAATCGCTCCAAATGCCTCACAAGCCGGTCGATCGCCGAAAAATCGTATTTGCCGCGTTCGCGTTCGATATTTTCCCAGCCCAGATCCATGCGAACCCAGCGGAAACCTGCTGCGACTAACAACTCCATCTCGCCTTCGCCGGGATCTGTGAAATGGATATTCACACCCAGTCCGTCTAGCCCGCCAGGACTCGGGAGTGACGGATGGGGGGCGGCGTGCAACGGGGCCGCAGCAAGCGCTAGAGCGAGGCAAAATAGCGGCAGGAGGTGGAACATGAAAGGGGTACAGGAAGTCGGCCGCCGGTCTTTCTTTGCCGTGCGGGTTCAGTCGTCGGTATCCGTCTCTGCGTCGGGATCGAGGATCAGGCCGAGGGCCGGGAGTCCCTTGCCGTGAGCGCCGAAGTAGGCGCTCGGAAAAGGTTCGTCGCCGCGCACTGTGGACCACGCCCAGCGGCTGAACACCAGTGCGTCGGCATCAATGAGATCGGGCTTGGAGAAATCCATGTCGAGTGTTTGGGGCGCGAGGGCTGCCTGCGTTTTATTAGGTACTGCATTAGGATCCGGATTGAGTTCGTTGAGTTCGACGCCGGCGGCCCTGCAGACATAGGGTGCAGCATCGCTCGTTTGTTGGAAACATTCCGCCATCACCGGTGCCATGGCCACGAGCTGGTTCATCGGTTCCACCCCGAAGATCCGGCAGATCGTGTGCAGCACCGATGATTGGGTGTAAAACCGGCTCACCACCTCACCGCCGCGTTTGGCATAGGGACTGGCAATCAAACAGTACGAGCGATGCCCGTCCACGTGATCCACTCCCGTCTGAGGGTCGTCCTGAATCGAAAAAATGACCATGTCCTGCCAGAACCGACTCTTGGTTAGGCCCTCGACGACGCGGCCCAGCGCCAGGTCGTTATCGGCCACGTAGGCTCGCGGGCTCGGCCAGCCTTGGCGGCCGGCGACGGTGTGGTCATCGGGCAGATAGATCGTTGTGAACTCTGCCATCGTGCCCGCTTGCTCGAACTCGCCCAAAGCTTTGAGGAAGATATCGGCGCGGATTTGATCTGGGATCGCCAGCTGCCAGCCCGGAAATCCCGGGTCGCTGTAGCGGCGAAGCGTGTCTATCTGATAGCTATTGGTGAAGCCCGGGCTCTCGGTGTGGTTCGCCCACGCCTCGTAGTAATCCCTCCATTGCGGATCATTTTTCGGGGTGGAGACGACGCCCAATTCGCCGAAGTTGCGGAACGAGAGGCCCTTGCGCAGCAGGTGGTCCCAGATGAAGCCGCACCCTGCGTAGGACAGCGGGTCGAGGCCGAAGTCGTAGGGCGAGCGGACGTTGTTGCAATCTTTTTCGCGATAGGGCGTGGTGAGCCCCTGCACCGTCCACTGGTGGCCGACGCTCGAGCGCACACCACTGCAATAGTAGTTGTCCAGCAGCACGAAATCATCGGCCAGCGCATGGATGTTAGGAGTGGTGCTGCGAGGGAATTCACAAAACTTCGGCTCCACATTGCCCCGCCCGATGTCGCCGAACACTTGGTCGAATTTCTTGTTTTCCTTGATGATGAAAACGACGTGTTTGAGGGGTGAAGGCTCGCCGACGTGATCAGGCACGGGTTTGGGTGCCACGCCAGTCTGGGCACGCTCCTGTGCCCGGAGGATCTCCGGCAGCCGGAAACCGAGCTTCGCCTCGGCCGTTAGCTTGGCCAATTCCGCAGGGTCGCCGGGTAGCGTGACTTTTTGCAGGTTGCCCTGATAGCCCGCGATGTTGCCAATGAACAGGTCGTTGCCGCGGACGCACAACGCACCGGGATAGCCTCCCGCGGGAATGAATGCGTACGGGGCCTCGGGCTTGGCGGGATCGATCAAGGCAACGGCATTGTTGCCCGCGTTGACCGCAAACACCGTGCCGCCGCCAAGCGCCACCCCGTTGGTTAGGCTGCCGTAGGGCAGTCCCGGCTCCGGCTTGGTTCCCAAGTGGCTGATGACCTTGCGAGTGGCCATCTGGATCACCGAAATCGCGTCGCCGCTCGCATCCACCACATAGAGCCGCTTGCCATCGGCCGATTTGGCCATCGCCTCCGGATGAATCCCGGTGGCGATTTCCTCAACCACGGCGGCGGTTTTCAGATCGACCACGGAAACCGACCCTCGCAGAGCCACCGAGCGCTCATCGACGGCGATGGCGGTGCCGGCACCGTTTTCAGTCTTATCGCCGTCATGCGGGCGGCTACCGCCAAAGTTGCTAACAAACGCAAACCGGCCGTTGCGGCTCAATTCCACCCCATACGGGCAAACCCCCACCGGAATGCGCGAGACCACCGCTCGGTTGGCGAGCTTGACCACCGCCAGTTCGTTGCTAACGGACAACGCGACGATCACCCGCTTGCCATTGGGTGTGACGGCCAAGCCGAGGGGATTGGCGGTTTTGTGGCTGTCCGTTAGAAGGATGGGAGGGGCAAAATCCAGGTGTCCGGAGGCGTCGAGATCCGCCTGATAGAGATCGCGCAGGTTGCCGGTGAAAAAGACGGTGGCTCCATCGGGGCTGACGGCGATGCCGTGCATCGAGCCGCTATCCGCCTTGCCGTTAGGATCGCTGGGAAACGCCACCTGCTGGACCAGTTCGAAGGTGTCGGCATTGACCACACTGATATGACTGTTAGACTTAACGACGAGAAATTTTCCGTCGCGAGCCAAGGCCATGCTCAGGATTCGGCCGCCGACGCGGATGGAGGAGCCGGCCGGGTGGATTTGGTGGCCGGTTTCTGCTAGATCCGGGTGCTCGTGATCGCGGACTTTTTGCAGGCTCCACTCTTGTCCGGAATCGGCTGGGGCGGCAACGTTGGGCGGACTGGCCGCAGGGACTGGGTCGAGCGGCTCGACGGCCTCGCGAGGGGTGTCTTTGGCGGGAGCTGGGGGCGAATCCGCTTGCCCCGGCGAGGCGAGCAGCAGCAGCAGCAGGGCGAAGGCGATGGGTTGGGCTTGCATGGTCGGCAACTCCGAAACTGCACAAGAATCAGCCGCTGTCGAGCCTCAGACGCTCCGACCGACGTGGAACTGCGTTCAGGG
>CAIQXC010000362.1 GCA_903875675.1 Akkermansiaceae bacterium | reverse complement strand
GCATGAATCACCTCATCTATCGTTTGAAACGCGGTTCAATCTAGCACCGCGTGCTGGGAGTCCGCCATGGGGTCTTCACCTCTATTCTGTTTTTCGGATGACTGCCTTTCGAATCCGCTAATTTTCCCGCGCACCGTGATGTCATCCTTGATAATGAGTAGGGGAACACCCTATAGCAAAGATCCAATATTCCTGTGATTGTCACGTCACACGGAGTGCTGGCGGATTCATCCCGGATTCGCCCTCTGCGGAGTGTTGGACCAGCCCGCTAGGGCAAACCCATCACTCATCCCATGAATCTCCTAAGCCTTCACCTATCCGGCCTTCGTTCCAATGCAACTTCCAGATCAGTGGCGCAATGAGATTGGCATCGTCGTGGCCGACGATGAAACAGTCATCGCCTGCCTTGATCTCGATCTCGATCTGCGACTGCATTTTGGAGCTGGTATCGTTGTGCTGACAGACCGTCGATTACTTGCCAAATCTCTGAGCGATGCAGATTGGCAGCGCTGGGACCTGCGGCCCGGCCTAGTGCTCGATCACCACGAACGTGCCGGCCTCGGCATCCTCGAATTGCGGGATCAAAACGGCTTGCTAGCCCGCTGGCGGCATACTCTTGGCCGGGAGGCGGCCGTGCGTCGGCTCACCGAGCAATTTCAGGAATATGTGGCGGCCATGGCCGAGCAACGCCCGGTCGTTCCGCCCGAAGAGGCAGTGTGCCCGATTTGCGAGAACGCCATTCCGCTAGGCTACGAACGTTGTCCCATTTGCGCGAAAACGGTCCACGCTCCGCCCTCGGTGTGGACATTGCTTCGGTTGTGGCGGTTTGCAAAACCATACAGAAACTCCCTGCTGGCAGGCCTAGTGCTGACCCTGTTGGCAACAGCGGCCACCTTGGTTGCTCCCTACCTAACTATTCCACTGATGGATCAGGTGCTAATCCCGTTCCAAAACGGAGTGCCTATCGATGTCTCCAAAGTCGAACTGCTGCTTGGCGGGCTGGTCGGTGCGGCCATCCTCGCCTGGGCCCTCGACTGGATCAAAACTTATATTCTCGCCTTGGTCAGCGAAAGCATCGGCTCCGATCTGCGGACCATCACCTACGACCACCTACAGGGGCTCTCGCTCGAATACTTTGGTGGCAAACGCACCGGCGACCTGATGGCCCGCATTTCGTCCGGCAGCGACTACATTTGCGTATTCCTCGCGTCTCATTTGCTGGATTTCATTACCGACGCTCTGATGATCGTGATGACGGCGGCTATTCTGCTCTCGATCAACCCGTGGTTGGCATTGGTCACTCTGCTACCCCTGCCTTTCATCGCGTGGCTGATTCATTTGGTGCGAGATAAGCTTCGTCACGGCTTTGAACAGGCATACCGGATCTGGTCGGAAGTAACCAACGTTCTCGCGGATACAATTCCCGGCGTCCGGGTCGTCAAGGCGTTCGCACAGGAAGAACGTGAGTCACAGCGGTTTCGCGATGCCAACGCCCGCAATCTGACTGTCAACAATCGCGTCAACAAGGCGTGGTCCTTGTTTTCTCCAACTGTGAATGTTCTAACTGAGATTGGACTGTTGGTGGTGTGGGGTTTTGGAATCTGGCAGGTCTCAAAGCACCAGATCACGGTGGGCGTCTTGATAGCGTTTCTGGCCTATACCGGGCGGTTTTATGGGCGGCTCGGGTCAATGAGCCGGATCGTCACGGTGACCCAACGTGCAGCGGCCGGAGCAAAGCGTATATTTGATATTCTAGACCACGTGTCGAGTGTGCCGGAGCCGAGCCAACCGCTGCACCTAGACCCGGTTATCGGGGCGATCGAACTGCGCCACGTGAGCTTCCGGTACGGCACGAAGACTATTTTGAACGATATTAATCTAAGGCTTTCACCTGGCGAGATGATCGGTTT
>CAIQXC010000361.1 GCA_903875675.1 Akkermansiaceae bacterium | reverse complement strand
TCGCGGCCGCGTCCAACATCGTCATAGCCGCCGCAGGCAAGTTGACCTTGGACTTCGACGAGTCCCTTGGTGATGTCAGCAACACCGTCGCCACCCTCACAATCGGCGGCGTCGCCAAGGCATCTGGCACCTGGGGTGCCACAGGTTCCGGCGCGACACATATTGACAACACGCATTTTGCCGGTGTCGGCACTCTCGCGGTCACCACTGGGCCGTCGCTCACGGATTACGACGGTTGGATCGGTCAGTTCTTTCCCGGAGTCACCGATCCGTTGGTCATTGGCGATGCCGCCGATCCGGATGGTGATGGTGTCTCCAACCGCTCGGAATACGCGTTCGGCCTCTTTCCTAACAGCGGCACCTCGGTCAACCCGATCACGGTACCGCTGGACAAGAGCGCCGGAACCTTCACCTACACCCGCCGTGATCCCACGCTAACCAGTCTCAATTATACCCTCTGGACCTCGACCAACCTCGCGAGCTGGACCGAGGATCCGGGCGCGAAGCAATCCGCCGGGGCGATCGATCCGAATGGCGTCCAAGCTGTGGTCGTCACGCTCAGCACTCCGCCGACGGCCCCTGCATTCTTCATCCAGGTTCGGGCCAATTGAACCATACCCCTATCTTCAGGCGGGAAGATTGATACCGCCGGAACATGACAAATTGCCCCGGGCGGAGGCATTCCAGGGCGGAGTTTGGTGATCATTTCCCCAAACTCCGCTCAATTTTTTTCCAACAAAGGACAAGGCAACTATGAAGACAATCCGTCAGACAAATCGTGTCCGTTAGGGCAAATCCACTATGACACAGAAATTTTTGCAGCGGCGAAGGGTTTGGGGATTGGTTGCGATGTCCTGCGCACTTCTAGCAGTCGGAACCCAAGCCATGGCCGCCGACGTGGTTCTCGCACAAGCCAGGACCGATTTTAACTCGGTCACCCCGGCCAACACCAACACCACCGCCACTTGGGGTGGCAGCTTGGGCATCCCGGACACCTACGGCCGCACCGTGTCGTTGACCGGTTGCGGGTACTGGAACTACTACCAGACGACGAGCTCCACGGAACCGCTTCAGAACCTCGCCCGGTTATCATGGCAACAAAACAGCGTTTGGCTTGCAGGCACGCATGGCTTCGCGGGAACCGGCGACAATAACATGCATACGGTTGCGCTCACCTACGATGCCGCCCCCGCCACGGCCGGGGTGCAGGACGGTGCTGGCACAGGATGGGACGGCAGCACCGCCAATTGGTGGAACGGAAGCAGCGATGTCGTGTGGCCAGACACGACCGCCTACGAGGCGATCATTGGCGCTGGCAGCGGCCCGGCTGGCACCATCGCCGTCACCGGCACGCGGACGCTGAACAAGCTCACCTTCAACTCGCCCGGCAGCGGATCCTACCTGCTCAGCGGAGGTACACTGAATTTTGGCGGTACCACGCCGACCATCACCGGCAGCGCGGGCGCCACAATTTCCAGCATCCTCGCAGGCACGGCGGGTCTCACCAAAATTGGCGCGGGTAACCTAACACTCTCCGCGCTCAATACCTTCAGCGGCGATTTTTCTATCAGCCAGGGCACGGTCACTGCCAATGCCGGCTCGGACGTCCTCAACCGCAGCAACGGCCCCCTTGGCAACCCGCAAGCCAACGCCAGCAAAATCGTCGTCGCCACCGGGGCCACTCTTGCCTTCACCGCCCACGATTCGCTTGGCAATGCGCCGTCCCTGCCGCAGGTGTTCGTCGAAGCTAACGGCGGCACCGTCACCACCGATGGCCACCTCGTCACCTTGGGTCCGGTCACGCTCAACAGCGGTGTTCTTACCGCCACCACCGGTTTCACCACCAGCTACGGCTACCAGTTGAATGGCACCGTCAGTGTGACCGGCGCATCGACCCTCAGTGCCAGCGGCGGCCGCGGGTTCTATCTGAGCAACGTCGGAACCCGCGTCACCACCTTCGATGTGGCCGCCGCTTCCACGTTGGGCGTTTCCGGCCCCCTGATCAACGGCTGGAGCAACAGCGCCTCAGGGTTAACCAAAGCAGGAAATTGCACCATGATTCTAACTGGTTCCAATACCTATGGCGGAACCACCACCATCACCGGCGGCACCCTGCAAATCGGCGACCATGGCAGCACCGGCAACCTCGGGAGCGGAAGAGTTTCTAACTATTCATCGCTTGTCATCCGCCGCAGCGACCCCGTCACCATCGCCAACAGCATCAGCGGCAGCGGCTCTTTCTCCCATGCCGGTGACGCAATGTTGACCCTGGCCGGCAACAACACGTACACCGGGGACACCCTGGTCAATCACGGCACACTCACCCTTGCCACCGGCGCTCGCCTCACTTTCCTGCCCGCCGCCAATGGTATATCTAACGAACTGACAGGTTTTGGCAGCGTCACCTTTGACGGCACCTTCTCCATTCTCACCGCCGCCGTCACCAGCGGCAATTCGTGGAACCTGATAGATATCAGCCTAACAAAGTCATTCGGCGCGAACTTTGCCGTGGCCGGTTTCAGCTGCCAGCCAGACGCTTTCACCTGGATCATGACTTCCGGCAATCAAATCTGGACCTTTTCCGAGGTCACGGGCAACCTGACCCTTGTCACGACCCTCACACCGTTCCAACAATGGATGAGCCAATACACCGCGATTCCCGCCGATGGCTGGATGGACGTTGTCGCCGGTGAAGCGGTACCTGGGATCCGCCTTCTGACGTTCGGCTCGGGCGGCGTTCATGGCCGTATGGAGATCGGCAACGGCGACGACTCCCTTGGGCGGATGAGCCACTTCCCACTCGGCAAACTCGCCGAGCACCTGGTCGTAATCGCCGCCTTCAAAAATGGGTGGCGTGACGAGGATCACCTGGGCTCCAGCGGCTTTGCAGGTAGCGGCGAGCTTGCTGATGCCATCCATGAAGGCGTGCATGTTGGCTTCACTATATGCCTGGTAGATGCCGTCATTCATGCCATAGCAGGCGACGACGACCTGTGGCTTAACCCCATCTAGAGCCCGTTGCAGCCGTTCATGGATGCAAGGGCGGGGAAAGGCACCGCCGGCGTGACCTTGCTCGGAGAGTCCCGAGGCCGTCTCGCTGGGGAGGCCGACGTTGATGATATCGAACGACTTGTCGGGATGAGATTTGTTCAGAAAGTATTCTTTGTAGCTGACGTATGTGCCATCCTGGGTGATGCTGTCGCCATGGAAGACGGTGCCGTGGTCGTCGTCGTCAATGACCACCGGTTGTTCGCTGAGAATGGAGGCATGATCCGCCCAAAGGTGTTCCAAGGTCCAGCCTTCCGGCAGGACAGCCGGGTTCCAGATTTTCAGGCGGTTTTCATAGATTTCACCTTGTCGTTGCGTCCGATTTCCAAGCGCCCGCCTTCGGCATTGGCGAATCCGCAGACCCAGCGGAGGAGGTCGTCGCGCCACGACTCCTTCCATTTGTGGAAGGGCATGAACTAAAAGTGCTCCAAGGCAGCACAAAGCTACTGGTGTAACGCTCCGCGCTAATCACGGGAAATCGGGGGCGTTGGATTTCGCAATAATCTCGTGGTTGTCGTAACGGGGACCGTTGGTAAGGCGGTGGTATCCCGCATGGCAGGCCG
>CAIQXC010000360.1 GCA_903875675.1 Akkermansiaceae bacterium | reverse complement strand
GGTTGCTTTGGCGATCTGAATTTCGATCCTCTTGGCCAATTCGACTCCGACCGCTTTGCCGAGCGGACCTGACAATCCGAATTTGCGTACGGTCTCGTCGATCCATCCGGGATTGACCAGCGTGGTGGAGGTGTTGGCAGGAGTGGCCAACTTGGCAGCCTTGGCCGAGGCGGTTTTCACCGCTGGCGTTGCGTTGGGCGCTGGCTTGGCCTGTTCTGCATGTGAGGTTTTTGCGGGTGGAGATGTAGTGGCATCAAGTGGCAGTTCTGTGGTGTTCATGTTGGTGTGGTTTGTTTTGCTTTTGCTTTATGGGTGGGAGAGCAGGGCGTGTAGCATGCTCCCAGGGTGTTGTTTCTTTTCAGCGGGGAAGAAGGTCAAGCGGTCAGGTGAAGATTTTTGAAAAAATAGTAAACATTTACCGCCCGAAAAATCGGCAGATTGAGTCAGTGGGAGTATTTATCGTGGCTACCCCATGCCCAGTCTCTGGACTAACTTGGTGTTCACGATTGGCGGGCCAATTGCTCCACGTGAAAAACGCTCCACCCCTTGCGGGATGGAGCGTTGCGTTTCCCTCCTTGCAGGCGTAGGGACAGCCATCATTAGTTTTCAGCGGGTTCGTCGCCTTCCTTCGTGGCGTTTTTGGCCGAGAGGAACACGACTTCAGACGCGTGCAGCACAAGATCGGCTCCAATAGATCCGTCCTTGCGCGCGAACCCTTTCACTTCGGGGCGCCCCTCGATGAGGAGCAAAGCGCCCTTCTTCACATGAGGGGCGAGTTTGAGCGCCCGCTCATACCAGACTTTGGCATGGGTCCAGACCGTGCTTTCTTGATCGCCGACGCGCAGGTTGGTGGCGAGGTCGATGTTCAACACGGTGGGTTTGCCATCAGCCTGGTACAGATTCACTGATCCGACATGACCGATGACAGTTAGTTTATATTTCATGGTAATGATTTCTTTGTTTGTTTGTTTTTTCTTATAGTTGGTGTGTTGAGTTGAATACTCAGATGGAGGTGCTCTTGCTCTGGATTCCTTTCTGATCGCAGCATCCAGCACGAACCGCCATGCTGCCCCGGAGATGGTATCGTCGTCGTGGTTCACGGCTGGGAATCCTCCCTTCCGTCGGCAACTTCCTCCGCGGGTTTGTTCACGATCTCGTAGGTGCCATGGCACGGCATGATCACGCAATAGTTACCGGAGGTATCGGTCATCATGCCCGGGCTTATCCCATCGCTGAGGTGCAGTGTGGTGCCGACAACCAACGCCTTGGAAAGGTACCGCGGGTTGAAGGAGATCGTCGGTGGCAGGCCGTTCCCCGATACCCTGACAGGCACCCGGATGGTCGCCTGAGCCGTGCCCGAATCCCAGTGGGTCAGGGTGAGATGGCAGGGTGTTTCCCAGGTGAGGCGGACGGTGGACGACCAACCGTCCAAGGACTTCAGCCACGAGATGACCGCGGTCTTGTGGTTTTCGGGTATGGTGGCGTCCGCCAGAAACTCGCGCGGGATCACCTGCCGGTAGTTCGGGTAGTTGCCCTTGATGGTTCTGGCGATGAGCGTGTGTGGCCCGGAGCGGAACTGGACGTGGATGCTCTCAGCTTCTTCCGGTTGCAGGATGGCGGCATCGCGGGCGGTGAAGTCCGGGTGCGCCAGCACATGCACGGCGGCGTTGGGCAGGATGAACCCGCGTCCG
>CAIQXC010000359.1 GCA_903875675.1 Akkermansiaceae bacterium | reverse complement strand
GCGAGGGTTTTGGCGACGTTCTCAGAGCCCTCCTCGATCGGGACTGTTCCATCACTGGGGCGACCTCATCGGGATTGCTCCAGCATGCGCAGGAGTGGCAACTCGGCCTTGGCACGGAGGCCTTCCTCCATCTCGACGCGGGGATGCAGGTCAGCCAGGCAGTCGCGAAGTTTCTGCAAGGTGTTGAGCTTCATGTAGCGGCAATCGGCGCAGGCACAGCGATCCGTGGGGCCGGCAATGAGGTTTTTGTCGGGGCACTCTTTGCGCAGGCGGTGAAGCATGCCACTCTCGGTGACGACAATGATGTCCCTAACCGGGGCTGTCCGGCAGTAGGCGATCATTTTTTCGGTGGAGCATACTTCATCGGCGAGAAGGCGAACGGCGTGTGTGCATTCCGGATGAGCAACGACAAGAGCACCGGGATGATCAGCCTTGATGCGGTTGATGGAATCACGCGTGAACTCGACGTGGACATAGCACGACCCCTGCCATAGGTCCATCTTGCGGCCCGTTTGCTCCATCACCCAGGCCCCCAGATTCGCGTCCGGCACAAACAAAATCGGCCGCTCCGGCGGTGCCTGATTGACAATTTTCACCGCGTTGCCGGATGTGCAAATGACGTCGCTGAGCGCCTTGACCGCCCCGGAACAATTGATATAGGCGATGACGTAATAGTTTTTCGCGGCGTTGGCTGCCAGATAGGCTGCTAGGTCTGGTGCGGGACACGAGGCTTCGAGCGAACAGCCGGCATCAGCATCCGGCAACACCACGATTTTTCCAGGATTGACGATTTTGGCGGTCTCAGCCATGAAGTGGACGCCGCAGAACACGATCACATCCGCTGCGGTGGACTTTGCCTGATAGGCAAGACCGAGCGAATCGCCGACGAAATCGGCGACGTCCTGGATATCACCGGTTTGATAGTTGTGGGCCAGGATCACCGCGTTGCGGGTGCGCTTCAGAGCGAGGATTTCTTGTGTTAGGTCCATGAAGTTAGAAGAGAGCGACAGGAAACAAGAAAGGGGCTGCCGACTCGTCTAATCTTGCGTCTGGCAGCGAAGCAATCTCCTGTCTATCATTTTGGGTCGTCGGGCGTGCTGGTGGCTTGGGAAATCTCAAGGGTGCCGATGTGCTTGGCCCCGGATTTGACGACAATGGCGGCGGCCCGAATGAATCCGTGGAGATGGGTGCGGCGCTCCAGAGTGACGGTGCCAGAGCAGAAGAATTGGCCGCGGACGTGGCCGGCGATGCTGGCACTAGCGGAGGTGACGGGCAGGAAGAATTCGACCCGGGCCCGGCGCTGGATGCGCAGGTGCTGGCAACTGACGCGACCCATGACTTTCCCGTGTCCGCGGATGATCAAATCCCCAGAGCAATCGACGGGGCTGGCGAGTTCACCCAACACAGTGAGATGATGACACTGGATGACACAACCGGAAACCATCCCGCCTTTGAGAATGACGACGTTCCCGCGTGTCTGAATGCGGCGGTTCCAAGGGCCGTCAATTTGATAGTCGAGGAGGCTCACATAACAACAACAGCGCGGACATTGGCTGGACTGGGCCTCTGCGGCGGCAGTGTAATGGTGGCCGCAATCAAAGCATGATATCTGACGCGGCGGCTTGGGCGGAAATAGCAAACGAAACAAGCGCTGGCGCAGCGTGGGAACCGGCAAGACGCTGCGAAATATCGGCGGAGGTGGCGGCGGCACCGCTTCGAAAACCGGGTCCGAATCGCGCCGCGGCTTGGCCAACCGGGCGATAGGACGGGTCCGCACCACCGCTTTGCCATCGTGCACCTGAAAATTAGCGCGGCAGCCATGGCATTGCGTCGAAATGACCATGGCCGGCTCAAATTGAGTGTGCCCGCATTCGGGACAAGTCAATTCAATGCGCTGGCGCGGAGATGGGGACTCACCGACCATAACAGGACTTTGCGGGATTCCCGCAACCAGGGGGTTCGGATGGATGGATCAAACGGCGCCCGGCAGTGTGGCTTGCTTGGGTTGTGCGGCCCCCGCAGGTTTGGCGGCCGCCTGGGCTTGTGCTTGGGCCTGGGCCGGTGCTTGGGCCGGAGTGCCGACGGTGGATTTGCCAACGAAGATGGCCCCGGCTTCGATCGAGAGCGTCTTGGATTTGATATCACCGATAACCTCGGCACTGGATTTCAGCTCGATGCGATCAAGGGCCGTGATATTGCCGTGGACTTTTCCATAAATGACCACAGTGGCGGTTTTGATTTCGGCCTTAAGTCGGGCGTTTTCACCGACAGTGAGGCTGCCATCGGAAGAGATTTCCCCTTCGATCTTGCCGTCAATGATCAGGTCGTTGGTGAACTTGACGGTGCCTTTGATTTCAACATCCGAGGAAAGAATGTTGCGGGAAGCTCCCACCGATGGCCGGGAAAGGGACGCTTGGCTCGCTGCAGGCGGGGCGAGCACATGACTGGATGGGGGTGCCAACGGTTCGGGCTGCCGGTAACCAGCTGGTGGAGCCGGGGATGGACGATGCGAGTCGTCTTGACCAATGACTTTCTTAAACACGGTGTTTGGGGGGAATAGGAGTTAATGAATGTGAAACGATTGCAAAAAAATTACGGCTTGGCTGCCGGTGCCGGATCTGCCGGTGCCGGGGTAGCAGGTGCCGGGGTTGCAGGTGCCGGGGTAGCAGGTGCCGGGGTAGCAGGTGCCGGAGCAGCAGCTGGATCAGCTGGGGCAGCTGCCGGGGCGGCCGGTGCGGCCGGTGCGGGGGTAGCAGGTGCGGGGGTGGGGGTTCCCGGGGCGGCAGCAGGATCAGCCGGAGAGGGGGTAGCAGGTGCGGGGGTAGCCGGAGTGGGGGTAGCCGGAGTGGGGGTTCCCGGGGTGGCAGCCGGAGTGGCAGTCGGGGCCGTTGGGGCCGTTGGGGCCGTTGGGGTTGCCGGAGTCCCTGGGGTGGCAGGAGCGGTTGGGGTGGCAGCTGGAGCCGGGAGTGGCGGGGCTGCGATTTCGACCGGCAGTTGGGCTTTCAGCAGGGAGAGTCGCTTGTTGATGATATTGGAAAAGCTATTGTCCGGGAATTCGGTTTTGGCCTTTTGATAGGATTTTTCGGCGGCTGCGGTATCGCCGGCGGCCTTTGAGATATCGCCGAGGGCGAGCAGAGCGTAGGGAACCATGAAGCGAGCGGCCGGATCCTCGACAATTTGTTGGAAGACCTTGCTGGCTTCGGCCGCTTGTCCTTGGGCTTGGAGTTTGGAGCCGAGGCTGGCCTGGGCGGTGGGGCGCGCCGGATGCTTTGAGTTGGCGGCGATGAACGTGGTGAGGGTGGTGATGGCGGCGGCCTTGTCACCTTCGGACCATTGGCGATCGGCGAGTAAAACTTCGGCGCTGCCGGCGGCTGCGGTGCCTGCATGATTCTTGACGAGGCTGCTCAGGGCGGCCAGATCTTCGGCTTTGTTGAGTTCGGCTCCGGCGCTGTGCTCCTTGCTGTTCGTTACCCCGTGGTAGATGACCCAAGAGGCGACTGCCAAGGCCAAGAGAATGGTCAGGGCCACGAGGTTCTTCTGGTTTCGATCGAGAAATTGTTCGAAGGCGCTCGGGCCTTGGGCGATTTCACCGATCGGACGTGGGGTATCTGGGCTGTCTGGGCTGACTGTGGACATGAGGAGTAGGCACGCGTTGGGCGGCGGACCCAAGACAAAGCGCAACCCGCTGCAAAATCAATGCGGAAGTCCGCCAGTCAGCCATTTTTTTCAAAAAACGGGTTGAATTTTTATTTGGTTGGATTTTCTTGGCCAGATTGCCAGGAGCTGGTAAGCAACCTGGGCATGGCCGGGCGAATTTATGTGGTAGCAGGTGAACTCAGTGGTGACGCCCACGGGGCCGGGTTCCTGCGTGCGCTCAAGACGCTTCGACCGGAGCTGGAAGTCGCCGGGGTGGGCGGGCCGGAGATGGCGGAGGCGAGCGGCGGCAGTGTGCGCGACTGGGTGGAAGAAGCCGCGGTGGTGGGTTTGTGGGAGGTGATCAAGCATTTTCGTTGGTTCCGCAAGCGCTTTGATGAGATGCTGGCGGAGGCCAAGGCGTTACGCCCTGATGTGCTGGTGCTCATCGACTACCCGGGTTTCAACCTGCGTTTTGCCCGGGCATTGCGGCGCGAGTGCCCGCAGACGCGCCAAGTTTATTACATCAGCCCGCAGGTATGGGCGTGGAACCAGCGGCGCATCCCGCAAATGGCGGGTTTGCTCGACGAGATGCTCTGTTTGTTCCCCTTCGAGCGGGAGCTCTTTGAACGGGCGGGCCTGAAAACTACGTTCGTCGGCCATCCCTTGGTCGATGAGTTGCAAGAGCAACGCTTGGACGGTGTGGTTAGAGACGGAGACTTGGTCGGATTGTTTCCGGGGAGTCGCGAGCGTGAGGTGGCACGCTTGTTCCCGGTGATGCTCGAGACAGCCAAACGCCTGCGTGTCTGGCAGGCGGATTTGCGCTTTGAAGCACCGGGTGCATCGCCCAAACTTGCCAGGCAGATGCGTGCTTTAGCGGACGAGGCCCAGTTTGGCGAGTCACTCAAGATCACCGACGGCGGGAGTCATGGATTGATGCAGCGGGCCGCTTGCGGAGTCATTGCCAGTGGCACGGCCACCCTGGAAGCCGCCTATTTTGGATTGCCCTATTGTTTGACGTACAAGGTGGCGTGGCCGACCTACCTTGTGGGGCGGATGTTGGTGCGGCTCAAGCACATCGGCTTGGTCAATATTTTGGCGGGAGAAGAAGTGGTGGAAGAGTTTATTCAAGCGGATGCTGCGGCCGTGCCCATGGCCATGGCCTTGCGGCGCTTGTTGCAAGATGCGGACCATCGTGGGGGCCTGCAAACCCGGCTGGCGCAAACTGCGGCCATGCTCGGTGCGGCGGGCACCCACGAACGTGTGGCGCGAGCCGTGGAGGCCTGGCTGCCTCCGGCATAAAACTTTTGCGTTGCGAGGGTTGCGTTTTGGGCAGGTGCGGCTAATAAAAACGCCAGATGAAATTCCTTTTGCCAATCCTTGCGGCCGCCAGTGCCTTTTTTATCTCCTGCGAACGCCATGAATTCGAAGGGAAAAACGGCACCAAACAACTTCATGAAGCTCATGGTGCCCACCACCCGGATCACACCAACAGCGCCGCCCCCGACGCCGAGCACGACGCAGATGCCAAAACGGACGCCAAAACGGACGCCAAATAGGGCTGATTTCAGCGCGAGCTTTCGCGCCAATCGTTGAAGGCGCTGCCGAGGCACGCGAGGAGGTCGCTGGGTGTGAGAGAGGATTCGGAGGCGCAGCGCCCGGCTAGGGCAATTTCCGCAGCGCGACCGCAAAGCCAGGCTGCGAGAGAGGCGGCGGGCACGGTTGGAGTGGCGGCGGCCAGCTGGGCACCTAACACTCCTGCGAGTACATCGCCGTGGCCGCCGGTTGCCATGGCGGGACTGCCGGTGGCATTGCACCACAGCGGTTCGCCGTTTCGGGTTATCAAACTGCGGCAGCCTTTAAGTAGCAAAGTAACCGGATGACGCGACACAAACCGGCGGGCCGCTGCCTCGCGCGGCAGGTCGGCAAGATCCGGCGCGAGCCGCCGAAACTCGCCGGGATGCGGGGTGAGCACGTGGTTTGGCTTGAGGCGGTCGAGTGGGTTGTGCTGTGCCAGGAAATTGAGTGCATCTGCATCCAGCACGGTGGGCAGCTCGGTGCCGTCGAGCAACTCCAGCAAGCCATCGGCGAACGCACCGCTGAGAGGACCGAGGCCCGGGCCGATGACCAGAGCGTCAGGTTGGTTCTCCAGTAGCTCCAGCGGATGTTCGCAGACGCGGACGATGATTTCGGAGGGGCATTTGGCGGCAACTGCAGGTGCGACGGCAGCTGGCACGTGCAATACGATCAGGCCGGCCCCACCGCGCAGGGCTCCACTGGCGGCCAGCACCGCCGCGCCGCTGTAGGCTGTGGAACCGGCTAACAGGTGAACCCGACCGGCCATGCCCTTGTGGAAATCAAACGGACGCGGCGCTTTGCCGGCGGTCATGGTGAGTGGGCAAATCAATTGGAGGTCGCCTCCTGGCGGCGGGCTTAGCGGTGCCAGTGGCACCACAGCCAAGGCACCGGTGGCGTCGGCGGCCGTGGCGTTTAGAAGCCCGCGTTTGGCAGCACCGATCATGCATGTGACGTCTGCGGTCACCGCCCCGGCAGAGACATGGCCGCTGTCCGGATCGACTCCTGACGGAAGATCCACTGCAGCCACACGGCAACCGGCCTGTTCTCGCAGCCAAGCCATTTCGCGGGCGAGGCCGGCGAGTGGTTCGCGCAAGGCACCCGTGGCACCGATGCCGAGGAGCCCGTCCAACAGGACCAGCGGGCGCCGCAGCACGCGCCAGTCCGGCGGTTCTTCCAGCAAACTCACAGGCGGACCTTCCAGCCATTTTTCCCGGGTCAGCGCCGCCCAATCTGCCGGCGGCCACGCCGCTCGCGCGGCGATGTGCCAGCCGTACGCCTCTGCCATCACTCGCATGGCGACGATCGCGTCGCCGGCGTTGTGGCCTTTGCCGAGGTACGCGATAAGCGTGCCGGGGGTCGGGAAAAATGCCGCCAGCGCGTGGCCGAGGCGTTGGCCGGCATGGGTGAGCAGGCGGTCCTCGGACCACCCATCCTCCGCTGCCCGCGCTTCCATCGCCCGCATTTCCGCCACCGTCACAGCACTCATGACCTGACCCTAGCGCAATCCGGGACTGTAGGGCAGCGGAAATATCAATCAGTTTCGCTATTTCGGTGATCGATATAGGCAGTCCCCAAGCGGGCGAATGCCTGGGGATCATGGCCGAGCACGACCCCTTTCATGGCAAGCGCAGTGGCGGCTTGCCACGCATCATTCTCGCCCATGCGATGCGATGAGCGACGCTGCAAAACGGCGACTCGGTCCGCCTGTTGGTGGTGCAGACCCTGCCAACGGTAACGCTGCAGATGCGCCCTCACTGCTGCGACGTTCTCTGCACCTTCCAGCACTTCGGCATACGTCACGGGGCTGATCCACAATTGAGCTTGGCCGTGCCTGCGCAGCCAAGCCATTGCCGGACCAGAAATGCCATCGGCCACCTCATTGAGGAGGTCAATGACAAACGAGGAATCAAGCAAGCAGGGGCGGTTCATGATTGGCGGCGAATGCGTAGCGCTGAGGACTGCGGATTTTGCATCAATTCCTCCATCTCAGCCAACAGCTCGGCGGCGGTGGTGAGCGGGGCGGCGTTGATCAATTGTCGAACCAAGGCACCGGATGATACCCCGGCAGCCTTTGCCCGCCGGACCAACATGGCCTTTTCTTGCTCTGAAACCCGGATGGAAAGAACCTTCATGGTAAGACAAGTGTATGACAAAACGTGGGTGCGTCAAGGCGCATTTGACATGCCTTCGGATTGGGCTGGAAAATTGCCGATGCAGATGTATCCGTCTAACGTGATGAGCCTAAATCCCTGCAACCTATTGGCCAGCATCATTGTCTCCACCCTCGGGTTTGGGGCAGCCGCTTACGGCAAAAAACTCGGGCTGTGGCAGCCCGTCGCCATTGGCGCATGCCTGATCATCTATCCGTACTTTTTACCAACCTCTGGCTTCTATGTGGCATCGGGGCCGGTTTGTCGCTGCGGTTGTGGTTTTATCACGACGAGTGAACCCATAAAAAAAATGCGGCGAAATTGAGCTGTTTTTTTGGCGGATTTGTGCGACTTTCGCCCCGCATGGCTAGACAACGCGACCCGGACGAGCCGAAAATCTACTTTTTGCCCAACCTGATGACAGCTGGCAATTTGGCCTGCGGATTTTTCGCGGTGCTGATGATTTTGAAGGGACTGATTGAGGTGCAGGTGGAGGCCCAAAAAATGCCCAACGGTCTGCCGCTGCCAGCCAAGGAGTATTTTGAGATTTCCCGGCAATACTACGAATACGCGATCCTGCTGATTTTCGGCTCGTGCCTGTTTGATTTATTGGACGGGCGCTTGGCGCGTCTCGGCGGGCACGAATCGCCATTTGGCCGCGAGTTTGATTCGCTGGCCGATATCGTGTCGTTCGGGATGGCTCCGGCAATGCTGGTGTCCAAGGCGGTGTTATTTCCGCTCAAGGACGTCGGCTGGGGGATTGCCTTTGTCTATTTGCTGTGCGGAGCGATGCGCTTGGCCCGCTTCAACTGTCTCGCTGCGCTGCCCAAAAAGCCGGGTGCCTCCAACGATTTTCGCGGCATCCCCATTCCCATGGCGGCGGGCTTCATCGCCTCCCTAACGTTCTTGATCATCCAAATTTACGACAACGACCGTGAACTCGGCCCGTGGAAATACGCCCTCGCCGGTGCCATGCTCGGCCTGTCGTGGCTGATGATCAGCGATGTGCGCTATCCCAGCTTCAAAAAAGTCGGCTGGCGCACCCGCGGTACTCTCGGCGCTCTGGTCATCGCCGCCCTGATTCTCGTCCTTGCCGTCAAATTCCACTACGTCACTCCGGTGGTGGTGTTCAGTTCTTACCTCATCTACGGCTTGATCCGTCCGTGGCTCTCCCAAGCCTGGCGCAAAGAAATCGAGGTGGAGGCAGATACCGGGACCGACGCCGAGGGTGACGCCGAGAGTGATAGCGACGCATCGAATCAGTAATGCCACATCCTTCCCTCCATGTCTGACGTCACCTTCCGCTCGCATGCGCCTGGCTATTGGCCTGCCGAGGCCATGGCCCATTGGCACGAAACCCGCTGGCAGCTCCGCAACCGCGTCGATTCGCTGGCGGATCTCGAAGCCCGTTTGGATCTAACCGATATTGAGCGTGCCGGGGTGTTGCTGGCTGGCAACAAACTGGCAATGTCCATCACCCCGCATTTTTTCAATCTGATTGATCCTGATGACCCGGAATGCCCGATTCGCCGGCAAGTGATTCCGCGCATCGAGGAAGGCTGGAGCGCGCCAGAAGAATTCAGCGACCCTTGCGGCGAGGACGCTCACATGCCGGTACCCG
>CAIQXC010000358.1 GCA_903875675.1 Akkermansiaceae bacterium | reverse complement strand
GCTGGTGGAAAACACGGGGCTGTCGTTTATCACCGGAAGATTCTCGAATCTGACGCAGGGGCAGGTGATCACACTGGGATACCACAACGCGAGCTATCGGTTTGTGGTGAATTACTATGGCGGCACGGGTAATGATCTGGTTCTCCAGTGGGCTAATGACAAGTCGTATGCATGGGGATCTGACAGCTACGGGCAACTCGGCGATTCTGGGGTCGCTGGCCCAAGCAGCAATGTCCCGGTGGCGGTCACGTACAGCGGGGTTTTGAGCGGCAAGACGATTCTGTCGATCTCAACGGGTAGCTCGCACAGTCTGGCCTTGTGTGCTGATGGCACAGTGGCGGCTTGGGGACGCAACACCTACGGACAGCTCGGCAACGCCGGCAACACCGACAGCAGTATTCCGATGGAAGTGACCCAAAGCGGAGTGCTGGCAGGCAAGACGGTGGTGGCTGTCTCGGCCGGATTCTACCACAGTCTGGCACTTTGCTCGGACGGCACGGTGGCTTGTTGGGGATACAATCTTTACGGGCAGCTCGGTAATGGCACAACGACCAGTAGCAACGTGCCAGTCTTGGTGACGACTAGCGGGGTGCTGAGCGGTAAAGTCGTCACATCAGTCGTGGCGGGCTATTACCACAACCTTGCGCTGTGTGCGGACGGGGCGGTCGTGGCATGGGGCCGCAACAACTCCGGCCAGCTAGGCAACAACAGCTCGACTGACAGCAGTCTGCCGGTGAATATTTCCACCTCAGGCACACTCAATGGCAGGTCTGCCATCACCGTGGCGGCAGGTAGCGATCATAGTCTGGTCCTGTGCCTGGATGGATCGCTGGTGAGCTGGGGGAAGAATGCCAACGGCCAATTGGGCAATGGCAGCACCACGGGCAGTCTGATCCCGCAGGACGTGGATGCCACCGATGTGCTGGCGGGAAGAATCGTCGAAATGATTTCCGCAGGCGGATTTCACAACCTGGTGACCTGCTCTGACGGAACATTGGTTACATTTGGCAGGAACACGAACGGCCAACTCGGCAATGGCGGCAATACGGACAGCACCATGCCAGTGGCAGTCACACTCACGGGCACCCTGAACGGCAAGACTGTGACCGCAATCCAGGCCGCCAACGCCCACAGTCTGGCGCTGTGCTCGGACGGAAGCATTGCCAGTTGGGGGTCGGGCAGCAATGGATTGCTAGGAAATGGCGGAATAGCCAACAGCAGCGTCCCGGTTGCGGTCACAGCCTCCGGCATTGGCAGCGGTGAGAAATTCATTGCACTGGCCAACGGCCCGAGTGCGAGCCACAGCATGGCACTCACCGCAATTCCACTTTCCTCCGTCTCCACTCTTGCATCTCTGACACTGAGTTACGGGACACTGAGCCCTACGTTCTCGGCTGGGGCACTGAGTTATACGACCAGCGTTCCGAGTACCACCCCTTCCATCTCGCTGACACCGACCG
Organism: Akkermansiaceae bacterium; assembly: GCA_903875675.1. Classification (GTDB taxonomy): domain Bacteria; phylum Verrucomicrobiota; class Verrucomicrobiia; order Verrucomicrobiales; family Akkermansiaceae; genus Luteolibacter. Next base: position 11,765 of record CAIQXC010000358.1, on the reverse strand, counting down.
TGACGGATGCCACAGCGACCGTGACGGTCAATGACGCGACCGTAGCCTCAGGTTCTTCGAGCGGCTCAATTCCGCTTGTGGTCGGCAGCAACACAATCAACGTGGTGGTCATACCGCAGGACGGAGGTACGCTAACAACCTACACCGTGGCTGTCACCCGCGCTGGAACCTTTGATTTATGGAGATCAGCGGTCTTCACCAATCCTACGGACTTGGCCAATCCGATGATCAGCGGCGAGTTGGCCACCCCCGCCAACGACGGCATCAGCAACGTGATGAAATACTCGATGGCACTCAATCCCATGACCAGTGCTGCTGGCAACCTGCCAACCTCCTCCCGCCAAGCTGGCTACCTGACGCTGACCTACAGAAAAAGCAAAACGGCCAGTGATGTGACGTACACCGTGCAGGCCGCTGACACCCTAAGCGGCAACACATGGGCTCCTGCCACCAACGTGCTGTCGCAGACTGATCCGGCTCCGGGCGGCGGCAGTTATTGGCTGGTGACGGTTCGAGACAACGTACCCTTTGCCACCCACCCGCAGCGTTACATGCGGCTGCAGGTGGTGAAGTAACGGAATAACCTCATATTGATCTACTAACTAGTTATAGATTCAAACTCAAGACTTTTGGATGCAAGAAAAAATGTCAACCTAACGACAAGATACTGGTTGGTGCAAACTCGAACCTAACGAAATCTCATACTATTAATGCGCATCTCTGGCTTGCGGCCGGGCGTCCTTACACTCAAAGCAATCAGTTACAATGAAACAATCCATTACCTCCACCCTCGGACTAGCCGTTTTGGCTGGTATATCCTTCGTCAGTCAGGCAATAGCTGAAGTAAGCATAAGCTGGACGAGCATTGGCAACATCGGTAATGCCGCAGACCCGTCCACCGGCTACGGCGCGGTGAATCACGCCTACAATATCGGCACCTACGAAGTGACCAACGCGCAATACGTAGAGTTTCTTAACACCAAGGGGGCGTCCAACAGTAACGGGATATTTAACTCGGTCATGGGAACCACGGGAATCTACGGTAGCAACATCACCCAAAGCGGCAGTAACGGCAGTTACACCTACAGCGTAGGCAGTGCCTATGCGAACATGCCGGTGGTTGGCGTATGTTGGTTTGACGCGGCTCGCTTCTGCAACTGGCTGGGCAACGGCCAGGGCAGCGCCAGCATGGAGACGGGAGCCTACACGCTCAACGGAGCCACCAGCGGCATTATCACCGTAAACCCCGGAGCCACAGTCTATATCCCCATTGAGGACGAGTGGTACAAGGCTGCTTATTACAACGGAGCCAACTCGACCTACTCGCTCTATCCCAACGGCCAGAACACGATCACCACAGCAGATGCAAATTACGGTGCCATCTTTGGCGGACCAACCTATGTTGGCTATGGCAAGGCGAGTTCTTACGGCACGTTTGGTCAGGGCGGCAACGCCTGGGAGTGGAACGACCCCGCTTTTTTCGCCTTTACGCGCGGGCTGCGTGGGGGATGCTATTGGCGAGGCGCCTATGACGACGGAGTCTTCGCCCTAGCCTCCTCATACCGCTATAACCTCGACCCGTCGCGCTATGACTCGACTATCGGATTCCGTGTTGCCAGCAGTGTCCCCACGTCTGTCCCCACGTCTATTGCCACCCCTCTCCAGACTGAAGTCGAATATACGCTGGGTGAAGGCGGGACCAACTGGAGCGCCAACTTTCAAACCGATGCTTCCGGCAACGGGCGGATCATGACAAGTGGTGGCGGTCTCGCTCACTGGTTAAACCGACCGATCGCTAACGGCAGTACCAACAGTTTGATGATCGCAGACGGAACGGCTGCTGTGTCTATGAGCAATACCGCGGGAATGGCCTCAGATTTTCAGGTCAGTATCTTCTTGAGTGCGTCCGCCAATTGGCCTACCACGGGTGCCAGCGGGGCAGGGCTTGTCATATTCCAGATCGGAGACCTCACCCTGCAAGCGGATGGGAATTCGGGGAACGGCAGCATGACTTATTACGCCAAGGTGGCCGACACTTTGATCGGATCTTGGACAGCGACTGAATGGCAGGGCATAGGTTTGATGGTGCAGAAACTCAATAGCGTGTTTACTTATTGGGACAGCACCAATGGAGGCACGTCGTGGAGTCAAATAGGATCAGCCATCTCCGCTCCAAACGCCAACATCGACTTTAGCGCAACTCATCTATTTGTCCGCCCCGGCAATGGCTATAACTATACGGGGTATGCCGACGATTTCAAGGTGAACTCTGTGCTCAATACCCTGACGTTTTTCAGGTCCGATATTGACGCCGTGAACGGCAATGCAATCAGTATGAATACGAACGGCAGTGGCTACTACACTCTGCCCACACTCCCCAACCTTGGAGGTGCCACGACTATTGAGGGATGGGTTTACCTGTCCTCGTATGCCAACTGGTGTCGTGTCGCGGACCTAGGCAATGGAGCTGGAAGTTCTAACATCCTACTCGCTGCAAGTAGTAGCGCGACCGGAATACCGAGTTTTCAAGTTTTCACTGATGGATACGAAATGTTAGGCGCTTGTGATAGTCCCACAGCGATCCCTCTTAATACATGGACGCACTTGGCGGGTGTAATCGAAACAGACAAGACACTTCGCCTATATATCAACGGTGTGCAGGTTGCCACCGGCACCGCAACTGCACTGCCCTCCGCTGTGAGTCGCGGTAGTAACTTTATCGGCGAGAGCAACTGGTCGGCTGATTCCTTGGTGGACGGCGCTTTGACTGACGTAAGGATTTGGAACGTCGCTCGCACCGCGGGGCAAATTCAGGCCAATATGAGCGTCGGTTCGATTACAGGACCCACGACGGGCTTGGTGGCTGCCTATTTGATGGGATCGACCGGAGCGGGGCCGCTGGAAGACGTCAGCGGCAATAACTACAGCGCCACTCTTACCGGAAGTCCGACCTATGCCAAACTGGGCGCAGGCACGCTGTCCACGGGGGGCTTCGTTGGAAGCAGCAGCCTGAATGTAGCATCAGGCACGCTGGTCCTGGGGGGAACTAACACATATATCGGGGATACGACTGTCAATGGCGGAACACTCGCCGTGAGCGGTGCCTCCATTCCAGACACCGGAAATCTGGTCATTCAGAGCGGTATGGTCGGACTGTCAGGGACCGAGTCTGTGAGTGGTCTATATTTCGGGACGTCCCGGCAAGATTCCGGCACATGGGGAGCAAGCGGATCCGGCGCGGAACACATTGATGACACGTATTTCTCGGGGACGGGAATGATAGAAGTAGTCAGCCATGATGCCACGATGTCCAATATGGCCCTTGGGTCAGGTTCCGTGAGCCCGGTTTTTTCTCCGGGGACGACATCTTACACAGCAAGCGTGGGAAATGCGGTTACTTCGATCACGGTGACCCCAAACCCCACCAGCGCATTGGCCGCCTCAGAAGTTAATGGCGTGGCGACAGTATCAGGCACTGCCAGTGCCCCGATCCCGCTGAGCGTTGGCGGCAACACAATCACAGTGCAGGTGACGGCGGAGGATGGCACGACTACTAGCACCTATACGGTTGTCGTGACGCGCGCGTCTTCCTCAGCGCTTTCCGGGTTGGTGCCAAGCAATGGGTCAATAAGTCCAGTCTTTACCGAGGAAACCATAACTTACACGGCCAGTGTTACAAACCTCACCACTTGGATCACGGTGACGCCTACGGTGATGGACCCCATGGCCACAGTGACAGTCAACGGAACAGCCGTAGCATCAGGAGTGGCCAGCCAGCCGGTCCTGCTTGGGGTGGGGGAAAACACAATCAATGCGGTGGTCACGGCGCAGGACGGGGTGACCACCACGAGCTACACGTTGATTGTGACGCGAGCCGCGCCGCCGACAATCTCGAACATCTCCGCCACCCAGCGTGCAGGGACACAGTTGGTGGATATCACCTATGACGTGGCCGGTGACCTTTCGACGGGTTGGGTCAAACTCGAAATCTCCAGTGATGGCGGGATTACCTTCAGCGTGCCGGCCACCACCGTGAGTGGGGCGGTCGGGGCCGGGGTGACACCTGGAACAACCCGAGTAATCACTTGGAATGCTGGCGCGGACTGGAGCGGACAACAAACCAGCACCATGTGCTTCAAGGTGACGGCAGGCGTTACGCCTCCTAACTTCTCATTGATCCCTGCGGGAAGTTTCCAGATGGGGAATGCCATGGCAGCGGATACTGACATCACGGACGCCCCGATCCGGACGGTGACAGTGAGCGCGTTTTACATGGCTCAGAATTTGGTGACAAAGTCGGACTGGGACACAGTGCGGGCATGGGGACTGGGTAACGGTTACGCGGACTTGAGCGTAGGTGCCGGTAAGGCCGCGAATCACCCTGTGCAAACGCTCACTTGGTATGACATGGTCAAGTGGTGCAATGCCCGCAGCGAGATGGAGGGACTGACGCCTTGCTACACGCTGAGCGGGGCGGTTTACCGGACGACCAACAGTGATGCTGTCGTGTGCAATTGGGCTGTCAGTGGGTATCGCTTGCCAACAGAGGCCGAGTGGGAGAAAGCTGCACGAGGTGGATTGAGCGGAAAGCGCTTCCCATGGGGGGACACGATCAGCGAAAGCCAGGCCAATTATTATGGTGATCCCGTCAAGTTCAGCTACGATTTGGGACCGAATGGCTACAATTCCATTGGCAGTGTTGGAGGGGAGCCCTATACGAGTCCAGTTGGCAGTTTCCCGGCGAACGGTTATGGACTTTACGACATGGCGGGGAACACGATTGAGTGGTGCTGGGACTGGTATGACACCTATGCAGCGGGGGCGCAGACGAATCCTCGAGGTGCGTCTTTGGGCGAACTCCGGGTGTTTCGGGGCGGCATATATGGCAGCGACGCGCTCTTCTGCCGTGTCGCCAACCGCCTCCGCAACGTTCCGTCCGTTGGCTACGAATACCTCGGGTTTCGCGTTGCTCGCAGTTTATTTTTACCCGATTCTGCGGCTTTCTCCCTCATTCCCGCCGGAAGTTTTCAGATGGGGAATGCCATGGCGGAGGATACGGACATCACGGACGCCCCGATCAGAGCGGTGGATGTGAGCGCGTTTTACATGGCTCAAAATTTGGTGACTTTCAGTGACTGGGACACGGTGCGGACGTGGGGGCTGTCCAACGGCTACGCGGATTTGAATCCTGGCGCGGGCAAGGCGGCGAACCACCCGGTGCAGACCGTTTCCTGGTATGACATGGTGAAGTGGTGCAATGCCCGAAGCGAGATGGAGGGACTGACGCCTTGCTACACGCTCAATGGGGCGATTTACCGGACGACCAGCAGTGATGCTGTCGATTGCAACTGGAATGCTAATGGTTATCGCCTGCCGACGGAAGCAGAGTGGGAAAAGGCTGCGCGGGGCGGTCTGAGCGAGAAGCGCTTCCCGTGGGGTGATACGATCAGCGAAAGCCAGGCCAATTATTACGGGTGGAACAACATTTTCAGCTACGATTTTGGACCTGAAGGTTTCAACTCAATAGGAAGTATTGGAGGCAGTCCATATACGAGTCCTGCCGGGAGTTTCCCGGCGAACGGCTATGGACTTTACGATATGGCTGGCAACATATATGAGTGGTGCTGGGATTGGTCTGGCCCTTATCCAGCAGGGACGCAAACGAATCCGCGGGGTACTGCCTCGGGCTCGTACAGGGTGCGCCGTGGCGGCGGTGGGGAATATAGTGCGGGCAACTGCCGCGTCGCGTACCGTGCTGACTGGCCGGCCGCCGTCATTGAAAAATACGTCGGGTTCCGTGTGGTCCGAAGTTCGATCGCAGGTCCCGTTGCGATTACTTTCAATTCACCTGTGGATACGCGGTCTTCCGTATCCACGCTCTCTGGTCTAACGCTCAGTTCAGGCACCATGAGCCCGGATTTTGCTGCTGGGACTTCAGCTTACTCGACCAGTGTGCCCAACACAACGAACTCGATCACGGTGACGCCTACTGTGACAGATGCAGCAGCCACGACTACGGTTAATGGGACAGGGGTTGCCTCGGGCACGGCCAGTGGGCCAGTCCCGCTGACCGTAGGCAGCAACCTCATCACGGTGTTGGTCACGGCCCAGGATGGGACGACGACATTGACCTACACGATATCCGTGTTTCGGGAGCTCCAGGCGCAAACCTTGTCATTCGGTGAGTTGGCAGCCTCGACCTACGGTGACCCGTCGATGGTGCTATCTGCCACGTCTTCGTCCGGGCTGGCCGTGAGCTATGCCAGTTCCGATCCGGCAGTGGCCACGATCACCGGCAACATCCTCACCATCACAGGAGCGGGCAATGTGACAATTACCGCATCCCAAGCTGGGGACGGGAATTTCAGTGCAGCAGCGGATGTGCCGAGGACTCTAGCGGTCAACAAGGCCATCGCATCCGTTCAACTGGGTTCACTCGCGGCCATATATGACGGAACCTCGAAAGTAGCGACATCGATAACATCGCCGCAGGGGCTGGCTGTCAGCTATTCGTATGGCGGAGGAGCTGCGTTGCCTGTCAACGCGGGAAGTTATGCGGTGATTGCCACGGTCAACGATGCCAACTATGCCGGATCAGCCACAGGCACCCTGGTGATTGGAAAAGGGGCGGCGGATGTCATCCTCTCTGGATTGTCAGCCACCTATGATGGAAGAGGGCATCCGGCTGCAGGGTATTCCGAGCCACCCGGTTTGGCTATTGTATTCAGGTACAACGGATCTTATTCTGTGCCGGTCAACGCAGGGAACTATCAGGTGACCGCCACCATCAGCGACCCCAATTATGCAGGCACTGCCAGCGATACTCTGACGGTGAATCCTGCGAGCGCCACAGTGTTGCTTGGCTCGCTTTCGCAAACCTACGACGGAAGTGCGAAAGCCACGACATCTACGACGTCTCCAGCAGGTTTGGCGGTTTCCTATACTTATAATGGCTCCGCTGTAGCACCTGTTGGAGCTGGGAGTTATGCAATTGTGGCAACCATCACCAACCCCAATTATACAGGCAGCGCGACCGGGACATTGGTGGTGGCAAAGGCAAGCGGCGGGCTGTCGCTGCAAGGATTGAGCCAGACCTACACCGGTTCACCGGTCTCGGCGGGTGCGACAACATCACCGCCCGGACTTGCGGTGAATGATACTTACGACGGCTCTCCCACTCCGCCTGTCAATGCCGGGACTTATGCAGTCGTTGCAAACATCAACGACGCGAATTATGCGGGATCTGCGTCCGGCAGCATGGTCGTGGGCAAGGCGAGCCCCGGCTTTGTATTCTCGGGCCTTGCGGCCACTTACGATGGGACGCCGAAGGTCGTGGGTGTCACAACATCGCCAGCCGGCTTGGCAGTCACCTGCAGCTACGAAGGTTCCGCCACGGCTCCGGTGAATGCAGGAAGTTATGCAGTTGTGGCGACGGTCAATGACGCGAACTATGCGGGGACTTCCACCGGGACGCTGACGGTGGCCAAGGCCGCCGCGACGATCACTTTGGCGGATGTGGTCGCGGTCGAAGATGGATCTGCCAAAAGCGCTTCTGCGAGCACCACGCCCCCCGGACTCTCTGTGGATTACCTCTATGATGGAGCTTCCTCCGCCGCGCCTTCGGCTGCTGGAGCTCACCCGGTGACCGCCACCGTGAATGATTCGAATTGGCAGGGCTCGGTCACTGCCACGGTCAATATCTACGGGCACGCCTCGCCATCGCTGGACACGACGACGCTGGCACTGGGGTCCGTGCATGCTGGTTACGCATCCGCAGTAACCACGGGAGCCGCCACCGCCAGCAATGCGAGTGGATTGAGACTGAATCTGATGGGTTCGGCCGCTGCGTCCAACTTTGTGTCGCTGGACCCGGTTTCAGGGATTGCAGCGGGGCAGGGATTGCCGCTGCATGCACATCTATCAAGCGGGCGTGGCATCGGGCTGGTTTCCGACCCCATGAGTTATACTTTTGGCGATGACTCGCTGTTGTCGGGGGCTTCGTCGAATGTTGGCACGTCCTCGCTCCTTGTGACCGGCCAGGTTTATTCGGGAGATATGGTTTGGAACACCAGCACCGGCAGCTGGGCCGATGCCGCACGCTGGACTGATCACTCCGACGCGACCGTACACGCGGCTCCGGGTCTGGACGCAGGATTTATCGGCACGGATTCGGCTACATTCCCAACAGTGGCCTCCCCAGTGAGCGTGACTCTCGACGGCACATCTGCAAACATCAGTCGCCTCAGCTTAGGTGGCAATTACACGCTGGCACAAGGATCCGGTTCCGCCTCCCTGACGCTGGGTGGGGCCTCCGCCTCGGTCACGGCAACAGGCTCAAACACGGTGTCCGTTCCGCTGATCCTGACATCATCGCAGACATGGACTAACAGCGGAACCCTGACCGTTTCCGGCGCTCTCGCCAACAATGGCAATTTGCTGACAGCAACCGGTTCAGGTTCCAGCACATTCAACGGCAACATCACTGGCGTGGGTGGTTTGCTCAAAACAGGCTCGGGGACCACGACCTTGTCGGGAACCGCCAACGCCTACAGCGGCCAGACGACGGTATCGGCGGGCACGCTGTCGATGACAGGAAAACTAACTACCGGGACAAACACCACGTCTCTGGTGACCATCGGCAACTCGAACACAGACAACGCGGTGATGAAATGCCCGGGTACGCTGACGGCCGGGCAAACCACAGCGCCGAGTTTGAGCGTGGCGTCCGTATCCGGTGCGGCAGGTGATTTCCAGATCTCAGTTCATGACATATCCACAGCCTCTGATGTCTGGCTTGGAAGCGGGGCAGGCGCTTATGCGGGATTGAGAATCAGTGGCGGCTCACTCACCTGCGGCGGCAATCTTGTAGCGGGCGGAGACAACGACCGGGCTCTCATCAGCCAGACCGGCGGAGCAATCGTTATCCCGAATAACCCGCTGATTCTGGCATCCGGAGGTGCAGGGTCGATGGCCGTGGCCAATCTATCCGGTGGTTCGCTCACGGCGACCCAAGCCACGAGTGGCGGTGCCTGCGTGGGAGACTCGGGGAATGCCGCCCTCAATAATTTTACCAGTTCCGTATATCTATCTGGAAGCGGATTGTTGGTCGGAAAAAACAGTGGCTCATCGGGAACCGTCAACCTGCTCGGTGGATCGATCGCCACCAACCGGGTCGCGGCCGGAGCCGGATTCTCGATGCTCAACTTCAATGGCGGGACACTCACGGCCAATGCCTCGACGGGTGCCAGCTTCTTCACCGGTCTGGGAGGCACATATATCTATGGAGCCGGGGGTACGATCAACGCCGCAACCTATAACAACACGCTGGCCCAGCCGCTGCTAGCCCCGGCTGGCTACGGGGTGAGCGCGACCGGCCTGACAGTAAGCGGCGGTGGATATATCGATGCCCCGTTAGTCGTTATCTCTGGCGGAGGAGGTAGCGGGGCTTGCGCGATAGCCAACATCGACGCCTCCGGCAATCTCAGTGGCATCACCATCACCAATCCGGGCAGCGGCTACACATCTCCGCCTGCCTTTTCCCTAACTGGTGGCGGCATCGGTAACACGGGTGCAATTGGCGGAAGCACCACCTTGGTCGCCAATACCAGCGGTCCTCTCACGATAACGGGAACCACCGGCTCTCTGACGTTTCCTTCCGCATCATCCAACATGTACAGCGGTGGAACGCTTGTCACTGGCGGCCTGCAAGTGATCACGGCCTCCTCCACGGCCTTTGGTGCAGGCACGGTGACGCTCAGGCAATCGGCCGCAGCCAACACCACCTGCCTCACCGTTTCAGGCGGAATCACACTGGCCAATGCGCTCGCCATCAACCTGTCTTATGCCCGCAACGGGGTCGCATCCACCAGTGGCAGCAACACGCTCACCGGTCCCGTGACCATCAGCGGAGGCTCGCAGATTGTGGTTTTCCAGAACACGGGAGCGTCAGGCACGCTCTTCACCATCAGTGGCCCGATCACCGGAAGCAACCTGTTCAACAGCCTGTCATTCCGTGGCAGCGCCGGGGCAAAAGGGCTCGTCTCGTCAACAATCACGCTGGGATCGGGCTGCACGGTGGACAACAGCGGAGCCGCCAACTGGACATTCAGCGGCAGCGGAAGCAGCTGGCCAGCCACAGCGATCCTCGGGTCCGGCAACATCATTGTGGCAGCCGACAACGCCCTGGCCACGAACTCGGTGATGGGTTCGGGTGGCTCAAGCACCGCGACGGGTGCCCTCGACCTCAACGGCCACAACCAGGCGTTCGCCGGCCTCAACAGCTCGAACCTCAATCTGAAGATCGGCAACGGAGCCACCAACTCCACCTCGTTGCTAACGCTTAACAACCTGAACCCGCAGACGTTCCGCGGCGCAATCGTGGACGCACTCGGATCCGGCACCGGAAAAGTCTCGCTGCTGCTCGCCGCCGGGACTCAGACGTTGACGGGCGTGAACACCTACACCGGAACTACAACGGTCAATGGCGGCGTGTTGCAGGTCAACGGAAGCACTGCGGCAGGCAGCGCCGTGACGATCAGTAGCGGATCTCTCGCTGGATCTGGCAGTGTCTTGGGATCGGTAAGTATATCTTCAGCGGCCACCATCAATCCCGGTGTTGTGGGCACAGTGGGCACGCTCACGGTGGGCAGTGCTGTCATATCCGGCACCTATATCTGCGACCTCGCTGACAGCTCATCAGACACGCTGGTGGTGACTGGCAGCCTTGTTTTGGAAAATGCCACCCTGTCGTTCAATCCGCTGGGCTATCCGGCGGCCGACAGCTACCTGATCGCGAGTTATAGCGGGGCCGCGCCTTCGTTCGCCACGGTGAGAAACCAGCCGTCGGGGTATCATCTGGACTACAGTCAGGCCGGGCTTATCCGGATGATGAAGACGGTTGGGTATGAGTCATGGGCGGCGGGGCTAGGGCTCGATTCAAGCAACAACAGCCCGATGCAGAATCCGGCTTCCGACGGCATTCCCAACCTGCTGAAATACGTCTTCAACGGGGATCCGCTGAGTCCCTGCCCGTACGTGCTGCCAAGCTCGGCGCTCGACGCGCAGGGCCGCTTGGTGTTCACCTACTTCCGCCGGGCCGAGTCGGTCGGCGAAACCACCCAGACCCTCGAATACGGCACCGACCTTCTGGGATGGACTGCGGTGACCATCCCCGCCACCTCCTCGGGCCTGTTCGTCATCACGCCGGACACCCCGAGCCCCGGCATCGAGCAGGTGGTGGCCACCCTGTCGCCGCCAGCCAATCACAGCCAAATCTTCGCACGCCTGAGAGTGGACCAGTAGGAAGATCCGGCCCCTACGGCAGCAATATTCTCGGGGAGCGCCGCCATCTTGGCGGCAGGATTTGGCATCTTGCCAAATCCTCTTCGGGGGAGGAGGATTCCGATTTCAAAAACCAAGCCATGTACACGAAGAGTCTCCGGCAGGATGCCGGAGACAGCCGCCAAGATGGCGGCGCTCCGTGCGTTGATGAAACCATGAAACCAACCAGTGAAAGTCTGAGTCCGTCAGTGACGTGGAACCGACGGGTAGCCGAGTGCTACTGCGGCGCAGCGATGTGCCGTGGGGAGCTGCACGAGGCGAAAGACCAGCCCCAAACGAAAGTGAACTCGATACGGCCAGGACATTTGGCGAGCAGGCGGAGAGGAGGGATGCGCCCGAGAGGGTGGGTTCCGTGCGAAGCCTGTGGCTACGGCCACACCCCCAGCAGCGACATCGCACGTTCCATGCTGACTGGGGGAGATGTC
>CAIQXC010000357.1 GCA_903875675.1 Akkermansiaceae bacterium | reverse complement strand
GCCAGTGACGGCGCCAGCGGCCGCGTCCAGCTCGACATGTTAGTTGCCGGACAGCGGGTGGTGGTTGGCACGGACCGGACTTGGACCGGCATGATCAGTAGCCATGCCTTGCGTGGCCCATGGGAGTGGAACAACATGGGCGGCGAAACCATTGATGCCCGCAAACAGATCGCCGGCTGGAATGAAGTCGGCTGCACGACAGGCAACTGGCTGCCGGTCGTGGAGGTCGCAGCTCCCGAGGGCGTGGTCACCGCCCAGTCGTGTCCCCCGAGCCGTATCAACAAAATCATCCCTCTGGTGGCCTGCACCAGCAAGGGGACTAACAATTGGGAGATGGATTTTGGCATCAACCTGACTGGTTGGCTACGGCTTCGCCTGCCGCAGCTGGCGGCCGGTCAGCGCCTGACGTTTTCCTATGCCGATAAACCGGGCCAGACGTTTCAGCAGTTAGACGAATACATCTCGGCCGGCAAACCCGGTGAGGTGTTCTCTTCCAAGTTCAACTATCACGGCTTCCGCTATGTCACCGTTGACGGCCTGGCCGTAAAGCCCGCAGCGGGTGATGCCGAGGCGTTGTTAATCGAATCTGACCTCAAGCCAGTTGGCACGTTCGAGTGCTCTAACGAATTATTCAACCGCATTCATCAGCTCAACCTGTGGACGATTCGGTGCCTAAGCCTGGGTGGCTACATGGTGGATTGCCCCCACCGCGAGCGCCTCGGCTACGGTGATGGTCAGACTTCGCTCGACACCCAAATCATGAACCGCGACGCCCCGGCATTTTATGCCAAGTGGGCGGTTGACTGGCTCGACGCGCAGGATCCGGCCACCGGCCGCTTCCCCTTCACCGCGCCCTTCGTGATCCCCTCCTGGGGCGGCCCGGGCTGGGGTGGCATCGGCACCGTGCTGCCGTGGAAAAATTACCTATATTACGGCGATCAACGTTTGCTAGAAGGCGCATTCGTGGCGATGGGTCGGTACTCCGCGTTTCTGGACGGCCAGGCAACAGACGGCTTGCTGCATGGAACCGGCGATCCAGGTGGGTTTCTTGGCGACTGGGTGCCGCCCGAGCGCGGCATGGACACCCAGAACTGGCCGGGCAAGACGGCCTGTGAGATTTTCAACAACGGCTATCGGGTTTACCTGTGGCAAATCCTCGAACGCAGCGCCCGGGTCTTGGGCAAGACCCAAGAGGCTGAGGAATACAAGGCCAAGATCGACAAGACCCGGAAGCTCATTCACACGACGTTTTATGATGCCCAGAAACAATTCTATGGTCTGGATGAACAGGCCTATCAAGTGCTGCCGCTGATGACCGGCTGCGTCCCGGAAGATATGGTTGGATTGGTACAGAAGAAACTCGAGGAAATCATCCTCGTGAAGAACAAGGGCCACCTCGACACCGGCATGCTCGGCACCTATTTCCTGATTCAATACCTGCAGGATGCCGACCGCAACGATTTGCTCAACACCATCTTCAGCCAGAAGACCTATCCGGGATGGGGCTATATGCTCGAACAGGGAGCCACCACGATGTGGGAACAGTGGAACGGCCATGCCTCACAAATCCACTCGTGCTTTGCCAGCCCCGGCAGTTGGTTTTATCAGGGATTGGCCGGCATCCGCCCCGATGAGTCCGGCCCCGGCTTCAAAAAATTCCTCATCAAGCCCGCCATTGTTGGCGACCTGACCTGGGTCAAGTGCGGCTATGACTCGATCCACGGCCGCATCGTGAGCGACTGGAAGCGCGATGTCGGCAAACTGACCATGGACGTCACAATCCCGATCAACACCAGCGCCACCGTTCATGTCCCTGCCAAGGACACCGCCGGAGTCACCGAGTCTGGCAAGCCAGCGGCCAAGGTCGATGGTGT
>CAIQXC010000356.1 GCA_903875675.1 Akkermansiaceae bacterium | reverse complement strand
TGGATTGTGGATTGTGGATTGTGGATTGTGGATTCATGGTGTTTTTGGTTTGTTGTTTTCGGGGATAGATATGAGAGCCGGCCGAGGCGGCCGAACGATTGCTGCTGTTGAGGATTTACATTCTCATAAAAAGGCCCCCTCGGGGAAGCGCATGTTTGTGCGCTCCCGGTAAAGCGAGGCTTCGCCTCAGAGACCAGAGACGAACCCGGAAAACCTGACCTGACCACAACATGATTGCTGTTTCAAGAATCTAGCGACCCAGGTACTTCACGACGGCTTCGGTGCGGGAGTGTACGTGCAACTTCTCGTAGATGCGGCGGACATGGCTGCGCACCCCATCCATGCTGATGCCTAGGTTGCCGGCGATCTCCTTGTAGCGGAAGCCTTTGGCCAGTTGGTCCAGAAAGGCCAGTTGGTGCGGACTCAGGTCGCCGAGATCCTCGTCGGGCGCGACCGCGGCCCGGGTCTGCTGGAAGTGTTGCACGATGCGGCGGGCAATCTGCGGGGTCATGGGCGAGCCCCCGGCGCGCAGGTCGCGGATGGCCTCAAGGATTTCGGCGGGAGTGGAGCGTTTGAGGAGGTAGCCGCTGGCACCGACCAGCAACGAGCGGAATAAGCGGTCGTTGTCCTCATAAACCGTCAACATCATGAACAGTGCGCCGGGCACGGAATCCTTCAGGCAGCGCACGCACTCAATGCCATCCGCGCCAGGGAGGTTGATGTCCATGACCACCACCTCCGGCTTGAGTCGTGGCAACTTCACCAGGGCGGTTTCGCCGTCGGCGAGTTGGGCCACCACCTGACAGTCCGGGAAGCGCTGGAGGTAACCGGCCAATTCGGCGCGCAACTCGTCGTCATCCTCGAGGATGGCAATCCTGATCGGTGTCGTAGCTTGTCGGGTACTCATGCGGGGGAGAGGATACTCTGCGGGTTTGGATTTCAGCAAGCGCATGAATGTGTTCTCCCGCTTCAGGCCCCGGCAGGCAGTTTCAGGGTGAAGGTCAGCCGTGTTCCGCAGCCCGCGGCGCTCTCGCACTGGAACCGCCCAGCGACGCGGAGGCAGGTTGTTCCGCACGGGTACCAGCGGACGAAATGATCGTCATCAACAGGACGGTATGTCTTAGGGTAGGCATTTTCATGGTCTTACCCTTCCGCCGGGTTACTTCTGTCACTGGGGCTTCTGCAACTTCACCATCGCCTCGGCAAAGGCCTTGCCGATGGGTGCCATGATCTTGGCGGCACCGAGATCATGGTAGCCCCCGTTGGAGACGCCGGCCTTCAGACGCTTGTCCTCCTCCGGCGTGAGTTTCTGACCCTTTTCGGTTGTATCGTCGCCGGCGCAGCCGATCGACGAGATCCCGACTTTCTGGCACACGACGGGTTTGCCGTCCGCATTGCGCATGTCCTTGAGGAGGGGAGTCGTCTTGGGATCGCCGGCCATGGAATCAAACGTCGAGATGTTCACGTTCCCCTGCATGTTCGACTGCCCGGCCAGGATATATACCTTGAGCGGTTAGGCCGCCGCCTGACTGGCAAGCCCCGGCATCAGGCCGAGAACAACTGCTATCATCGTGTGAATCATCGTCTTTCCTATCTTTTTCATGGAGCTCCTTGCTTCCTATCATTGCCCTCAACCTGGGTCCCGGTACAGGAAGGGTCCAACCGGATTGGAATATTGCCGCCGGGTGAGCGATTTCCGGTCACGGTCAGCCCCTTGACACTTTTGGCGGATACACCCGCGCCGTCGAACCAGTTGTCCGTGATGCGGATGTTTTCATGCACGGGCTCCTCGGGCTTTGCCGACCGGGTTTGCGGATTGATGTCGATGCCGCATCCGAGGAAGGTGTTGCCGTGGATCTGCATGTCGCGCACCGGGCCGGACTCGAACCACCCCTCGGCGTCGTCCTCGATCAGAATGGCCGACATGGAACAGCGGTGGAACGTGTTGCCTTCAATGATGACCTTGCCGCGAGTGGTCAGGAGAAACCCGCGCACCGGATCCATGCTGACATGATTGTTCCGTACGGTTAGATCCGGATACCAGGTGATGTTGTCGAGCACATCGTCCTGCCCGAACGTCGGAACGGGGCCGTCGAGGGTCAGCAACCAATCCTTGTCCGACTGCTTTTCGACGGCAGTCACCTTGCGGCGCGGGTTGTCTGTGTATTCCCGCAAGTTGGAATGGGAGATGACCGCGACTTCATCGCCCGGCGCGAAAGCGGCGAACCCGTGCGTCTGCGATTGCATGAACCTCATCAACACCTGATTGCCGCCGCGTTTCTCGATGATCCGCAAATGCGTGCCGTGGCAGTTGATGGCGTCATCCTGCATGCCGGAAAGCCGGCAGGAATCCACCAGAATATCGCCCTTGCAGTTGGAAAACTGGAAGACGTCCCCCCATGCGGCGCAGGTGCGCAGGGAATCCTTGGGCGGAGCGACATTCACCCGCTGATAGATGATGTTCTCGGTAAACTGGCTAACAAATCCCATCCCGGTCAGGGCATATATATCACAATCGCGGAACACGATGTCCTTGCTGCGGGCGTTGTGGACACCGACCGAATCACGGGTCGTATTGCGAAAATGATATTGGTGGCCTTGACTCAATCCGCTGCCGCCGGTCGCGTAATCGAGCCGCACTTTGCGCCCGGCGAGAGCGCTTGCCGTTGCCTCCGCCTGCCCTTGATCGGTCCAGCCACGAGGTGCCCCGGAACGCCAGCAGCGGCCTTCCGCAGGAATGCCGTCCTGACAGAAATTGCCCGGGTTCCAGTCACCCTTCCAGACGAACTTCCCGTTTTCAATGGCATAGTCGGAACCCTCGGCGATTTCTATCACCGCATGGGACGGCCCCACCTCGAGCGCGCGGAATTCCGACACGGTCGGGCGCTTGAGGTCGAGTACCAACCCGGTGAACGTGATATCCTCCGAGTGATCATTGAATATCTGGACCATGCGGCCATCATAGAGGAGGGTCGTCTTATTCGCGCCCTCGACGCCACCGCCCACCAGACGCAGGTGTTTGACATTTCGCACCAGGACCCCGATCGGCTTGGGTGCCGGAGAATCACACGAGTTGGAGACGAACATCGGCAGACGGATCGCGTTTTTCACTCCGAGGGTGTGCACGCCGGGCAGAAACCGGATCACGATCGGCTTTTGCAGCGTGCCTTCACCCATGGGAATGAGACTTTCTTCCTGCCGACCCGGAGCGATTACCACCGTATCACCCGGCACCAGCTTGACGGTATTCAGTTTCGCATACGTTCGCCATGCCTTTCCCGCAGGGTTGGCGTCATCCCCCTTGACCGGGTCAACCGCGTAGGTGAAACGCACGGGTTCCGCCGCCAGAGCGGCACCGGCGAGAAGGGGTATCAAAATGACGTAACCGAGTATTATTTTCATTTTTCTTATCCTTGAAAGGTCCCCAACGTCTTTCTCATTGCGTTTCTTCCTTCATTTTGCATTTCCGCTTGAGGGAGCATCCTCCTTTGATCTTTCTAACGCCCGCCCCTGGTCCATGGTTTTGAAATACACGGTCACTTTCCTCGTGGATGGCGACAGGGTCACGGTGCCAAGTGAATCATTGACCACGCCGGCGGTGGCCGACTTGATGTTATTCGTGAATCGAGGCAGGTTGAACACGATGTTGTTTTCCGGGGTATCACCGGTGATGGAAAGGGTCGTGCTCTCGTCGCCGCCCGTGATGGAAAAACCTATCTTTTTGCCGTTGTTCACCAGGACGTTGGCCCACGAAATCGTCTGCCCCTGCTGGTTCCAATCGTCGGGCACGCCCCTGCCGATAATCACCAAACCGTCGGCCCTGACCGAGGCGAAGAGCAGCTGAAGCCCCGCTTTGATGAAACTCAAGCCCCAGGATTCGTAATCGGAACCCGGCTTTGACCAGTCCCCCTGGCTGAAGTTCTCGCCCCATTGCATGGGCGCGGACTGGTTGGCCAGGAGCCAGCGGAGGTTCTTTATCGGTTCCAGCCGCCATGTCTCGGAACTGAGGCAGGGCATGCCCATGCCGGCATTGTACGACGTGCCATATTCGGCACCATTCCACGCGCCCCAACTGCCGTCGGGAATTTTCCCCCATGAAAACGTGGTAGGGTCGCGGAGGTCCATCGCCTTCTTCACGGAATTGTCGAAATGGTCTTGCCATTCACCGCTCAGATCAAAACCCCGGAGCTGGGCCACCCAGGGGAACTCCGACATCATGAGCGTCGTGCCGAGCCAGTTGCCGCTGGCGCGCACTCCGGCGTAATAGATTCCCTTATCGTCGAAATTGTCCATGTACCAGTCAACGTTCCGGCGCGTCATGGTGTGCTTCAGGGAGTTGTTGACTGCTGTGTTGAGGTCGCACATTTCAGCAAGCGCCCATTCCGCCTCGTCCTTATCGCCGAGCCGTTTGCACAAATCCCAGTATGCCGTAAGCCCATGGAGCGCGGCGAAGTCATCGACGAGCTGGAATTCCCAGCCTTGGCCGTGATCGTTGTCCAAGGTGTTCGACGCATCCATGAGGCCATTATGTTCCGTGTCGGACGCTTTGAAGAAACGGTACTTGTGAGTCAGGCGGGCATAGTCACGAATCTTCGCCTTCACGGGTGCGGTGAAAAACGCCGTATCGCCAGACTTCTGAAGGTATTCCGCATATGGAACGATGACCTTCGGAACCGTGTCGATGTTCTTATTGTCCAGCTCGGGAATGCCGCTGTTAGCATTGTACCAATTGCCCGCGATGAGTTTTTTCGCCAACTCGTAATCCCCCTCGCGCATCAGTTCCTCGGCTATGTTGGGAAGGTCGTGATTGAACGGACGGTCGTAGGAGTAGAACCCCGCAGGATTGCCGCTGGAGCCATGCATCTCGTAGTCCGATGGTGACTTTTGCACCACGGTCTCCCAGAGGGTGATCATGGCGTTCTTGTACAGGCTGACCATGTCGGTATCCGGCAGCGATACGGGATAGGTGAGACCTTGGATTCGATCGCTGTAATACGAGCGCATGGCCGCGTAGTTGGCATCGAAGGTCCCGGCACCAACGATCTGAGGTGCCGTGGCATTGCCTGATACGAGGGCGGCGAAATCCACGGTGGTGTTTGCGCCGCTGTTCAAGGAGATGGTGTAGGACATCGAATCCGCGCTGCTAGAGGTCGGCGGGCCGGTCAGCGGAATTTCAACTGTTGCGCCGGCATTGATGCGAAGGCTGACGTTTGCCGTCGCAGCAGTGGCGTTCGTGAGCGTAACGCGGGAATAGAGCACGGTCGCCGAGTCGTCGAGCACGCGGTTGGCGAAATGCTGGATTCGCACATGAACCGTGTCAGCGTCCCACTCCGACACCGGCGACGGCAGATATCCCTCGGAAAGACACCACTTGATCTTCGTCTTCCGGTCGGCGGCGGATTCGTCCGGCACAAAGGGGATGCTGTTCACGTCCACGGCATATTGGATCACACTGCCCCTGGTCGGAGCGACGGCTCCGGCCATGAAGGTGAATGCCTTGGTCGCGTCATTCTCCCAGCCGATGTAGAGCCAGTGGGACTTGTCGTTCTTATACAGGTCCGCTGCGCTCGCCGTGGCGGTTACCGTCATGACACCGAGGGTCGTCGCAACCAGCAGTCGGCCTATAGACTTGATAGGAAATCGCATGTTCATTATATTAGTCTTCTGTTTTACACGTTATAGTTACGGCTTGTTCGCCAACAGCGGTTTCATCGCCTCAGCCAGACTGTACCCAACCATGCAATACACCCGGGCGCTTCCCCAATAATGGCATTCCCAGTGACTGATGTGTTTATCGTGTTCTGTTTTTATTTTCAGATATTCCACATCCTCCTTCAGCGCCTTGTCGGCTGCGTCTCTGACTAACTGTTCCATTTTCTTGGGATCAGAACTTTCCGGCTTGCCTTTCATTTCCTCCGCAACCCGTGCCGTAGCCTCGCTGCGGACCCGGCCCTCAGCGGCAGGCAGCTTGCCCGGCAGCTCAGACAGTTCGGGATACCAGAATGGCGCGGTACGCACATAACCCATCGTGCCTGCCAATTCCGGGGCCGTCGCGATCTTGGCCTGTGCAGCCCTGAGTTTGATCATTGGCTTGTTGCCCTGGACATTTTCGCCGCCCACACCAACTTCTCCCACCACGGCGGGCATGTTCGGAACCTTGAATTCGGTGCGGAGATCCTGAACCAGATGAACGAAATTCGAGGCATACTCGTCCTTTACCGCTTTCTTAAAAAACATGTCGTTCCAGCCTTGGAACCAAACCAGGCCGCGGATTTCATATTTCATTCCCTTGAATTGAGGGAAATTGACGTCGAGATGATCCAGACACTCACGCACTTCTTTGACCATTTGGCGATAAGATGACCCCATCTCCGTTTCCCGATTGCTGTAAGTATACGGAGGCTTGCCGGCACCTGGCGGACGAAAATCATACCAGAGATCGCGGCCACCCCAGCAGGTCTTGATCAAAAGCACCGGAGTCTTTTTGCCTGAGGAGATGCCTTGATTATAGAAATCGCCCATCTCGATGCCGAACATCAGTTCCGGCCCGATACGATCCGGCCCGGAGCCCATACCTACCGTCAAAGGCTTGGTGATTTTCCCATCGCTGCGCTGATAGTACACAAACACATCATCCCGCACGACATACGATGCATCACTCTTCTTGATCTTCTTCAGCAGTTCCCCGTGCGTTGTTGGTTCGTTGCCCAGTTGATCCAAAGTTTGAATACCGCCACATCCTTCCATGTTCGACTGCCCGGCAAGAATAAACACTTTAAGCGCCTGGCTGGCGACTCCCGGCTTCAGATTCGCAACCTTTATGGGTGCTTGCTTGGATAATGACCCGGCAGGCAGACCCGTTTGCCCCGTTTCCCGTCCTCCCGTTGGTCGGTCTGGAGTCATTGGCGGTTCAATCGTCAATAATTCGCCATTGGCCAGCTTGAAGTGAAATGTGTCTATATCTTCGGTATCCTTGATCACGGCACTCGCAACCAATTTTCGATCTCCATCCAATAGCAGAACCTTTGTATTTGCGAGTCGCTCCGTGCAATGATCCGTACGATTCCAGACCACAATCCCATCAATCGCTGTTGGTCCGGGCAGGGTCAACTCCCACCAGGGTTGTTGGTCTCCGGCGGCTGTGTGGCAGACGGAGCCATTGGGCAGTTCACCATCCGTATTCCCGTCAATCGCCAGTGACGCGGTTGCTTTCTCATAGGTTGATGATTGCTCTGCTTTGCCAGTGGGTGCAATATTCTTCCCCGCCGCAAAAACCTGAACTTCGGCCACGTTAATAAATTCCGTGGCCTTTTCAAGGCGGACATATTTAACCCCGCTGGCTGACGGCGCCTTGTCCGCAGCCTTCACACTAGAATTTGGAATTGCCGCCAGCATGGCAATAGCCAGTGGCAAAACATACTTAAGTCGATTCCTATTCATTTGTTTGTTGTTTCTGTTTCTCATATCTTCGCGTGGTACGTTGTTTCTCATTGTGTTGTTAGAAGTATCCGGATTTCTTTTCAACAGGAGGAAACTGAGGTTTTTGAAAGTAAGGAGATGAAGAGCCCTTCGGTCCTCCGTTCTCTCTGTTTTCTCCTGTTCAATTCATTTCAGTTTGTTATTTCAGCTTTTCAGTATTTCAGAAAATGCGGGGCCGCCGGTGCGCACCGGCGGCCCCTTTGGATTCCGGAGAAAACCCATTAACTCCGGAAAGGGATGAAGACTCAAGACTGCAAGACACAAGACGCAAGAGAAGAGGAAGATTGGATCGTGGGCCTTCTATTTTCTATCTTCCATCTCGTCGTTTCCTCACTCCGTGGCCATCAGGCGGGCGAAGGTTTTCGGATGCGTTGCCATGTAGGTGGCGGGGATGGTGACGGTGATCCGGTCATAGGCGGTGCCGGTCACGCCGGCAGCCAGCGCGACCGTGATAGAAATGTTGCCGTCAGAGGTGGTGTCCTCGACGGTGCCGACCGTGAAGTCGGTCCAAGGAGTGGCACCGAGATCGTCACCGTATTGGACGACCAGCGTGGCGCTCGCGGCCGAGGTGGCGAGGCGGTCGAAGGCCAGGATCATCGCGCCGGTGTTGTCAAGGCTGACAGATGGCAGCTTGAGCAGGTTGGCGGCGGGATCGCCCAGCGCGCCAGCCCCGAGGATCCAGGCCATGCCGTTTTGGATGCCGTCCTTGTTCGGGTCGGCATTGAAGGCCGGATCCAGGGCGGAGCCGGCGGTACCGGTGAGGCCTTGGTCGGTCGCCCAGGAGGAGTAGCCCGAGCCAGAAGCCGCATAGCGGACGATGACCACGCCTGAGCCGCCGGCACTGCCGGCACCACCGCCACCTCCGGTATTGGCTACGCCGGGAGAATTGGCGTTTCCTCCGCCGCCGCTTCCGCCGGAGCCATTATTGCCATTGGCCACCCTGCCGCCACCGCCGCCGCCGCCAAACCAACCTGCCGGTGAACCGCCAACGCTCGCGAAATCCGCGAAATAGACGCCGGCCCCGCCGTTCCCCGCTTGCCGGGAAGCTCCCGCTGTGCCAGAGCTTCCAGCGCCAC
>CAIQXC010000355.1 GCA_903875675.1 Akkermansiaceae bacterium | reverse complement strand
AGTAACCATTTAGTAAGCAGCGCGGCCACTCTCCGTCCTTTTTTCAGCCTGCTCTATCTGTTTTACCCCCTGCCGTCGCGCCCAAAAACCTGGGGTGCCGCACGATCTGCGGCATGGTTGGAGGAGATGGAAGGAAGGCTTGAAGTGAGCGAGTCGAGGCGATAGGGTCAGAGCCAGCCCTATGACAAGCACCCGCATGCTCCTGACCCTGTGGACGGCGTTGGCGGCGTCCACACAGGCCCCGGCCGACCCGGCAAGGGCCCTTGAGTGGCATGCGGCGGACGGGCGTGGTTTTGAGGGGATCTATCTGGGAAGCGCCGCCGGAAAGGCGCAATTTGCCGGCCCCGCGGGCGTCCGGTTGGCCGTCGATGTGGCGCAACTCGGCGACGGGGAGCGGGCCCGTCTGGCTGAGCTGGATCACTCGGGCGCTGCGGCACTCGCTGCCTCATCCGCCGCGCCGTTTCGCTTGGCCCCGTCTCCCGCACGCAACAAACTGCCGCAGCTCAATCAGGGCGAGTTCGGTAGCGTCAGCAACAATTGTTTTCCCAACGCCCTCGCGGCATTCCTGTTGTGGTGGGACGAGCAAGGCGTGCTGGCGGTGCCCGTTCCCGGCGATACGCACGCCAAGGCAGTGTGGCTCCACGAGCGCTTGAACGACTACTGCTCCACCACTGAGGCCGAGGGCACAGCCACCCGCGATGGCCTGCGCGGGGTGCGCAGCTACTTTCAACACCACCTTGCCGAGGTTGCGGCGCTGCGCGTCGGCACGGATTTCGATGGTTCTCCCGCCAACCTTGCCCGCTATCCAGTGGGCCTCGCTGCCTGCCTGCTAAACGTCACCGTCTATCATGGCGACATCCGCCAAGGCTGCCATTTTGTCGCTTTGCTAGCCGCCGGGCCCGATGGCACGCTGAGATTTCGCAGCTGGGGACAGAACTGCCAGGGCAAGCTGCGGGTGCTCGAAGAAACCCCGACCCCGGGAGCCCACGGCCCCCGCGGCATTCCCGCCACGCGCCGTGAGATTGACTTGACCCACACATCGGAACTGCCGGCTTGGTTTCGCCAACTCAAGATCCGATTCGTGATCGATCCAGCCGAATGGAATGGACTGATCATCGCAGTGCCATATATCTATCAGAACAAACCGGGTCGCGCAGCACCTCCTCCCGACCCCTTGTTTGAAGGCTTGGACTCATGATTCTGGCGAGGCTGCGCCTCAGACCATGCGAAATGCGAAGAGGACTTCTGCCTGTCACGTCTCCCGTTCAGGCACTCAGCTCATTCACCCCAAATTCTGCTTTTCAAGGATCCCAGCGACTCTTCAGAGTTTTTCGACCTCGACGCATACTTCTAACCGGCAGTGGGCGGTGCCGGAGTAGGACCCGACCACCGGTGCCACGTCATCGTAGTCCCGGCCCACGGCTACTTTCACGTAGCGCTCGTCGGCAAGGGTGTTATTTGTGGGATCAAAGCCGATCCAGCCGGCACCTGGCAGATAGACCTCGCACCAGGCATGAGACGCCTGCGCCCCCACCAGCGAATCACGCGGTCCGTTATAAAGGTAGCCGGAGGCGTAGCGTGCCGGCACACTCACGCTGCGGCACATGCCCACCATCACATGTGTGAAGTCCTGGCAGACGCCGCGCTTCAAGGCAAAGGACTCCTCCAAGTGGGCTTTGACCCCGGTGGCACCCGGCTCATAACGGAATTCCCGGTGGATCCAATCCATCAAGGCACCAGCCTGCTCGTACACCGAGAGCGAGGGACGGGTGACATCGAGCGCTTGCCGCCAAATGTCTGGGGACTGGCGGACCCGGCTGCTTTCCTGCAAGTACGGCCAAACCCGCTCGTGAACGGCGGCCTCAGTGAATGCAACGAGGCTCGCAGTGCGGCTAGCCTGCGAGATGTCCAAGGGCAGGTTGTGAACCCGCAGACGACTCTCAATCTCGAGCCGGGTGTGTGGTTCGGGCAATTCAAAGTGGTGCGTGTGGTTCTGGAATAAATCCGTGAAACGCCGCAAGCGGGTGGCCGGGAGCACCCGGATGAGGGATGAAATGGTTTTTTGATAGGGAAAAGTACGCGGTTCCAGATGCAACGTGTTGAGGCTGAGGGAAACCGGGGCGGCGTAGTGGAAGGTCGTGCGGTGCAAGACAGCCAGCTTCATGCCTGAGCCGGGACTTGCTAGTTCGGCGAGACCATTCACTGTTGTTGTTGCTGTTGCTGTTGTTGCATCTGCCATGCGGCGAGAGCGGAGAGTGCCTGACCCGGGTCCATAAAGCAACTCTCAATGCGCTCCGGCATCAACACATAACTCTCGAAAATTGCCTCACCGATCCGGTTGAATCTCGTCTGGAGCGAGTCGAGATATTCGTGAAGGCCGGCGCTGAAGGCGTCATCGGCGGTGCTGAAATTCAACTCAGCGAGCAGACGGCCAGTGGCGCGTTCGGCGTCGTTGGAAAAGGTACCACGCGGGGTGCCGGAGATACGGTGCAGGCTGACGTCGGCCTTTTCGATGCAGAAGCGAACTGAGCGCGGGAAGTCGCGGGAGAACACCAGGAAATCCACCACTGAGTGAGCGTTGATGTCCCGATTGAGGGCACGAAAGGCTCCCAGCGCGCCACATGAGCGAAGAATGGCCGACCAATGAAGACCTGCGGGAGCCGCCGCGCCCATCTCGCCCCCTGGCAGGTAACTCGAAACATCCAGGAACCGGGTGGTTTTGTCGGCACGCTCGAGATGGCGGCCCAAGTCCATGAATTCCCACGCCTCATCGCGCGACAACGTGGAGGCCGCGATGCCGAGGAAGGTTTCCGACGAGCGCCGGATGTTTTCGTAATAGCGCGGCGGGTCCGATGCGATGAGGCGGCTGGCTTCCGGCGAGCGGGTGAATAGATAGAGCGCGTTGAGCGACTCCCACAGGTCGTCAGATAATTGATCCCGGACGGTGCGGGCGTTCTCCCGCGCCAGGCCGATGCAGGAGGTAATACTGTTAGGATTGCGGGCATCATCGGTTAGGAATCGGATAACCTCGCTACTACCGGCCTCGTCGTAGAGCGAACCGAACAGGTCTTCCTCGCCAGTGCTGAGAATGATCGGTTGCCAGAAAGCCCGCAGCCGTTCGCTGTCGAGCCGCTCGCTATCTAGCAGTAACTGTTGGTTCACGTCGATCAAACGCGCGAGATTATCGGCCCGCTCGACGTAGCGGACCATCCAGTAAAGAGTATTGGCAACACGGGAGAGCATGAGAAATGTTAGTGGCGGAGCACCCAGGTGTCCTTGCTGCCTCCGCCCTGTGAGGAATTAACGATGAGCGAATCCTTGGTCAAAGCTACCCGGGTGAGCCCACCCGGCACAATCTTGACGTCCTTCCCATAGATGATATAGGGCCGCAAGTCAAGGTGGCGGCCTGCCATCGCCCCGTCGCACCATGTCGGCGAGCGCGACAAGGCGACCACCGGTTGGGCAATGTAGTTGCGCGGGTTGGCCAGGATGCGAGCGCGGAAGTCGGCGATCTGGGCGGCACTGGCCGTCGGCCCCATCAACATGCCGTAGCCGCCGGACTCATTGGCGGCCTTGACCACCAACTCGGGCAGGTGGCCGAGGATGAATTTCAAATCCTCAGGTTCGGACGCCAGGAACGTCGGTACATTGGGCAGGATTGGGTTTTGACCGAGGTAATATTCGATCATGCGAGGCACAAAGTAGTAGATGACCTTGTCGTCGGCGACGCCGGTGCCGACGGCATTGGCGAGGGAGACATTGCCGGCGCGGTAGGCGTTCATCAGGCCCGGGACGCCGAGCACCGAGTCTTTGCGGAACACCACCGGATCGATGAAATCGTCATCAATACGCCGGTAAATCACATCCACCCGCTTGAGACCCCGGGTCGTTCGCATATATACAAATTTATCGACGACAATCAGGTCGCGGCCCTCGACGATGGCGATGCCCATTTCACGGGCCAGATAACAATGCTCGAAATAGGCGCTGTTGTGGCAACCCGGGGTGAGCAGCACGCAAACCGGATCGGCGTCGCGGCGCGGCGAAATGTGATGGAGCATGGCGAGCAGGTCGCGTGGATAGGAATCGACGGGGCGCACGCCCATTTCATCGAAGATGCCGGGGAACGTGCGCTTGAGGGCATTGCGGTTTTCCAACAAATACGAAGCACCCGACGGGCAGCGGCCGTTGTCCTCCAGCACGTAGTACTTGCCGTCTGCACCGCGGATCAAATCACTGCCGCAGATGTGGATGTAAATGTCGCCTGGCACATCGACGCCGCGAAACTCGGGGCGGTAATGGGTCGCCTGCTCGACGTACCACCTCGGAATCACCTCGTCCTTGAGGATCCGTTGGTCGTGGTAAATATCGTGCAAAAACAAATTGAGGGCCACCATTCGTTGGGTCAGTCCGGCTTCCAGCGGTTCCCACTCGTCGGCGGGCATCACCCGTGGAATCGGGTCGAAGGGGAAGATCCGCTCGGTGCCTTGCTCGTCGTGATAGACATTGAAGGTGATGCCCTGGCGGAGGAAGTAGAGCTCGGAATTGGCCTTTCGCGCTAAAAAGTCCTTCTGGTCGAGCTGTTTGAACCGCCGCAGCAACGGCGCACAGTGGCTCCGCACGCTGCCGTCGGCACCGAACATCTCGTCGTAAAATTCTCCCGGATCGTAGCCCTTGAACATTTCCATTGCGTCAGATTGTCCCTAAGCAAACAGCGGGCCAACTTTTGATCTAGCGTAAATATTTCCGCTGGATGCCCCCAGTCGGCGGGGAGGATAGGCTTCCAGCCTGTCATGGACGACGGGCTTCCAGCCTGTCGTATGATTGGCGGAAGGCGTGCCGCCCCCGCCACCATTCCCCCATGCGCTGCTGACATGGGCGGTTTACGGCTTGTGCGGGCGTCCAATCTGGAGAACCTTCCTCCGGTGATCCAAAAAACATCCAAAAAATCCCTTGGCAATGCGGCGGGGAGGACTATTTTTTCGCCGCCGCCCCAAACAGCCTAACTTCCGATCCGATGCACCACTCACCGTCCGCCGCCGCCCCTGCAGTTCTTCCTGAGCGCCAGCCCCATGCCGAGGGCAACTTTTATGTCGTCAAACCGCAGGGTGTGGGACCGGGGATGAACCCGCGCATCCAGCGCTTACGGAAACTGAGTTTCGAGTGTGAGCCATCCATCAGTATTGAGCGGGCCTTGCACCAGACGGCGTTCTACCAGGCTAACAACGGCCGCTATTCGGTGCCGGTGATGCGGGCGCTGCAATTTTTGGATCATTGCGAGAAGAAAACCCTCTATCTCGGCGACGATGAATTGATCGTCGGCGAACGCGGGCCGCTGCCCAAGGCGGTGCCGACGTTTCCGGAACTGACCTGCCATTCCGTCGAGGATTTCCACGTGCTCAACACCCGCGACCAGCAGCGCTACCATGTGGCTGCCGAGGACATCGCCCGCTATGCCGAGGACGTGATCCCGTACTGGCAAGGACGCACCATGCGGGAGCGTATTTTCAACCACGTGCCCGACGCATGGAGGCGGGCATACGAGTGCGGACTTTTCACCGAGTTCATGGAGCAGCGTGCTCCGGGCCACACCGTGCTCGACGGAAAAATCTACGTCAAGGGCATGCTTGATTTCAAGCGCGACATCCAGGCCCACCTCGATTCGCTGGACTATCTGAGCGACCCTGAAGCCACCGATAAGGCCGAGGAACTGAAGGCGATGGCCATTTCCTGCGATGCGGTCATCGTGTTTGCCCGGCGGCATGCCGAGCAGGCGGAAGAGCAGGCGAAAAGTGAGAGCGATCCGCAACGCAAGGCGGAGTTGCTGGAGATTGCTGAAGTGTGTCGCTGGGTGCCGGCCAACGCGCCGCGCACATTCCGCGAAGCCATCCAGATGTATTGGTTTGTGCATCTGGGAACCATCACCGAACTCAACGGCTGGGACGCGATGAACCCGGGCCATTTCGACCAACATCTCACGCCGTTTTACGAGCGCGAAATTGCCGCCGGCACCCTCACCCGCGACGCCGCCAAGGAACTCATCTGCTGCTTTTGGATCAAGGTCAACAACCAGCCGGCACCTCCCAAAGTGGGCATCACGGCCCGCGAGAGCGGCACCTACAATGACTTCACGAACATCAATATCGGCGGCATCAAGGCCGACGGTTCGGATGGCGTCAGCGAGGTTTCCTATATCTTGCTGGAAGTCGTCGAAGAACTCCACGTCCTGCAACCCGGTAACTCGGTGCATGTCAGCGCCAAAACGCCCGTGCGCTTCCTCAACGCCGCCTGCCGGGTGATCCGCCAGGGCCACGGCTATCCATCGGTTTTCAATCCCGATGTCTATGTCATGGAAATGGTCGGCATGGGCAAATCCATCACCGATGCCCGCGAGGGCGGTTGCAGCGGTTGCATTGAGGTCGGTGCCTTCGGTAAGGAAGCCTTCCTTCTCACGGGTTATTTGAACGTGCCTAAGGTGTTTGAGGTGACGCTTAACCGCGGCATCGACCCGGTGACCGGCAAGCTGGCCGGCATCGATTGCGGTGATCCTCGGGACTTCACGGATTTCGAACAGCTCTATCAGGCGTTCCTGAAGCAGCTGGAATTCATCGTCGATCAAAAAGTGCGGGTAAGCAACTATATCGACCGGATGTTCGCCAAGTATGCGCCGGCACCATTTCTATCGGTGGTCATCGATGATTGCATCAAGAAGGGCCGGGACTATTACAATGGCGGGCCTCGCTACAACACGAATTACATCCAGTGTACCGGTCTGGGCACCGTCACTGATAGCATGACGACCCTCAAGAAGCATGTGTTTGAGGACAAATCCCACAGCATGGATGAAATTCTATCAGCGGTGGCGAAGGACTTCAAGGGCGAGGAGAAATTGCGCCAGTTCATCCTCAACCGGACGCCATTTTTCGGCAATGACGATGAGTACGCCGATTCGATTGCCCTGCGGGTGTATGAGGATTTGTACAAGACCATCGACGGCAAACCCAATACCAAGGGTGAGAGTTTCCACCTCAACATGCTTTCCACCACCTGCCACATTTACTTCGGCAAGGTGATGGGTGCCACTCCTAACGGCCGTCTAGCCGGTAAATCCATCTCAGACGGAACCTCGCCATCACACGGCAGCGACACCCACGGCCCGACCGCAGTGATTCGTTCGCTCTCCAAGCTGGACCAGACGAAGTCGGGCGGCACGCTGTTGAACCTGCGCTTTTTGCCCAGCCTGCTGAAGCGGGAGGAGGACATCCTGCGCCTGGGCCAACTCATTAGAAGTTACTTCACCTTGGGCGGCCACCACGTCCAGTTCAACATCGTGGATACCGCCACTTTGATGATGGCCCAACAACATCCCGAGGAATACAAGGACTTGCTGGTTAGAATGGCCGGCTACAGCGACTATTTTAACGACATGAACGGCGACTTGCAGCAGGAAGTGATCGACCGGACGCAAAACGAAGCGTTCTAAACCCTCCTCCCCGGCGGCGACACACACAATGGCTGTT